>CAKKPR010000176.1:0-10699 GCA_919901705.1 Thermodesulfovibrionales bacterium
AAAGCATGAGGATGAGGCGCTCTGGGAAATACATAAGATTCGGCATCAACTTCATAAAGAATTTAAAGGCAAGCCAGTAGAAAAAAGAAATGAAGATGCCTTAAAGAAGTTCCGGAATTGGCAGAAGATTAAAGAAAAAGTTTCGTAGTATAAATTTTGTGTATTTCAGGGAGAAAGATTAAGAATAAAAAGTTAAAAAACCCTTAAATCAGGGAGGGTGAAATGAAAACATTAAAAAAAATAACCATGCCGAAAATAGTGTTTATTTTTGTAATCCTATTTCTCGCCTCATGTGCAGCAACTACTATCCCGGAGATTTCTTTGAATCAAAGCGATATAAAAATGGAACTGAAACAAGAGGCCTTTGGTATCGAGGCGCTTACGATTTCTCGTGATGGGCAATATCTTTTGACGAGTGATAACGGAGGTTCAGTAATGCTTGGTGGTGGAAAATCCTCGCTCAGGCTCTGGGACCTATCGCAGGGGAAACAAATTTTAAAGCTGAAGGCATCCAGCACGATAATATCGGTTGCCATGTCACCTGACAATAAATATGCTGTGACAGGAGGATCCGTCCAATTAGGATTCCCTCCGCTTAATATATGGAACCTCACCACAGGGCAGCTACTCAAAGCATATGAGCGCTTTAAAGGTTTTCAAGGCAATGAATTCAATAGCAGCAGCTTTTCTAAGGATGGGAAGTATTTCCTTGCTGCTGACTGGACCAGTATTTATATCTTTGATGCAAAGACATGGAATCTTGTCAAGACATTGACCCTCGAAGGTTATAGCCCACCTCGGTTTGCCCCCTACAAGAGCTTAGTTGCAACTTTCTCTCCCGATAATAAATATGTCCTTTCAGGAGGGCCTGATGCCATAGTCCGGTTGTTAGATGTCGAGACCGGCAGGGAGATTAAACAATTTCATGGACATAAAGCCGGTTCGATGTATGGAGGAATATGTTCTGTCGAATTTTCTCCGGACGGCAAGTATGCCGTGACAAATTCCATTCAAGACAGCGATGTGATACTCTGGGATATAGAGAAAGGTGTTGAGGCCAGGCGTTTTTCGGGGTTTGAAGGCATATTTGGCTGGCATTTTTCGCCACAAACGGTCTCTTTTTCTCCTGATGGTAAGCAGGCGTTTATCTACGGTTTGCCGTCAAAGACATTTGATATTAAGACTGGAGAGGGCTTGATTGACTTTCCTCGTGCATGGCAAGGAAAAGGGATGTACGTCGCCGGCAGAAATATGGGTTGGGCACAGTATCATCCTAGCGGAAGATATATCCTGTTAAACTCGAACGATGCGGCTGTTAGAATTTATGATGCTAAAACAGGGCAAGAAGTGGCAATTCTCATAGGCTTCGAAGACGGCGAATGGCTTGCAATAACGAGCGAAGGCTATTACAACGCTTCTGAGAAAGGCGCCCAGTATCTGACTGTTAAGATGGGTGATAAAGACTACATGGTCGAGAGTTTTTATGATGTCTTCTACCGCCCGGACATAGTTACTGCCAAGTTAAGAGGCGAAGATATTAAGGATTTAATCACAATCACAATGAAAGACGCAATCAAAAGCCCTCCTCCTTCAATAGAGTTCACAACAACCCCTTCTGATGCAGCCACATCAAATGTGAAGGTCTGCTATCAGGCAAAAAGCACAGGAGGAGGTATTGGAGAGATTAGGCTATTTCATAACGGCAAACTCATAGAATCAGACGGATACTACAAAGACATGGCAAAGGCAACATCAGACAAAACCCAGTTAATCGCTATGAACAGCAAAACCATATACGAAGACATGAGAAGCGTAAAGATAAAAGAAAAAACTGAGATAAGCCCGACAACAACCAAATCAAAAGGAGAGGTTTTTAATGACTGCAAAGAAATAGATGCAATAACAGGAGAAAACGAGATAAGCATAACAGCCTTTAACAAAGACAACACAGTTCAGTGCTACATGCAGACAGCCAAATTCACCTCAACAGTAAAACAGGAAGAACCCCATCTTTATATCCTTTCAATAGGCATAGACCAATACAAAGACAATACAATAAACCTCAAATACGCTGTAAAAGACTCAAAAGACATAGAAGAAAAGATACTCAAACAGGCAGAAACCCTCTATAAACCCCAGAATATACATTACGAGCTTCTTGTTGACGATAAAGCCACAAAGGCAAATATAACCGGTAAGATAAATGAACTCTCAAAGCTTATCAAACCAACAGACAGCTTTATACTTTTTGTTGCAGGACACGGCGTACTGCTTCAAAACCAGTACTACATGCTCACATCTGACTATGACGGGAAGGTAAGCGAGCAGAGCATGATAAGCTCAAATGAGATAGTAGAGATGTCAAAAAAGATAAAATCCCTGAGCCAGCTATTCATATTCGACACCTGTCACGCAGGAGGGGTGGACTACATTGTAAGCGGCTTATACGATGCAAGGATGTCAGTGCTTGCAAAAAAGATGGGATTACATATATATGCCTCAGCAAACTCAAAAGAGGCGGCAATGGATGGATACCAGGGAAACGGACTTTTCACATACACACTTCTTGACGGACTTAATAATAAAAAAGAGGCTGACAAAAACAAAGACAACAAAATCAGCCTTGTTGAACTCGGCGAATACTCAAAGACTACAACAACAGAGATATCAAAGAAAATCGGGCATCAGCAGACGCCATTGATAATAAACTTCGGGAAGGATAATGCGGTTTATAATCTGAGATGAAATGCGTCCTATGCATTTTTGCAGGTGCAATTATAAAAACAAAGAGGTAAACTATCTTTAATCTTAATAATAAAGAATTATCATGGAAATGCAAAAAACTAAAAGCCCTTATACCAACTATCTTCATGCAATCGAATACCTTTATGAGCTTTTCAGCCTCTTGTTTACCGCATTCAGAAATCTCCCTTTTCTGAAGATAAGCCCTGTTCGCACGGTTTTTTTCAGGCAGATATATTTTGCCGGCATCGAGACCTTCGGCAAGATGGTAGTTATAGGGATACTGATAGGCATTGTTATTATAACCCAGATTATAAACCTTGTCGGCCTTGGAAGCGCAGTCCTAACAGGCAAGATACTGATATGGGTTGTGGTCAGGGAACTGGGGCCATTGCTGGCAGCAATAATAATAATTGCAAGGAGTGTTACTGCAATATCAGCGGAACTGGGGGCAATGAATGTAGAAAACGAGATAGAAAACATCGAGATGATGGGCATAGATCCAAGCCGGTATCTGATAATGCCGAGGGTCTTTGCGCTCACATTATCAGCGGTAATGCTTACTTTTTATTTTGAACTGGCAGCCATATTCGGCGGCATCACTGTCACGTCAATTTTCTGGGCTGTCCCGTTCGAACAATATGCAAAAGGGATGCTCTCTTCTCTGAGCATTACGGAATTGTCAGTTTCGCTCATAAAAAGCCTGCTATTCGGCATGGCAATCGCTGCTGTAAGCTGCTCCCAGGGGCTTAAGGTCAGGAAGAGCATAACCCAGATACCGCAGGCAATTACAAGGGCTACCATACAAAGCTTGTTCCTTGTATTCATCTTTGATGGTATAATAACCTTTATATTTTTCGTATGATAAAGCTTGAATGCGCAAGCCTTAAAGGTTTTTTGGAATGCGCCTCGTTTTCGGTGAGCGATGGCAATAGCTGTGCGGTTTTGGCGGAGACGGATTTTGAAAAAAATCTTCTCCTCAGAGTGCTTACCGGATTGACCGGGCTTGACTCCGGCAAGGTTTTTATCTTTGGCAGGGAAATATCATCAATAACATATGCTGAACTTGGTGAGGTAAGAAAAAAGATGGGCGTTGTTCTTAATAGAGGAGGGCTGGTGAGTAATCTTAAGGTATGGGAAAACCTGATGCTGCCATTAGCTTATCACGCGTCCCTGTCATATAAGGACACGGAAGAAAAAATGATGGATGTCCTGAACAATCTGGGATACAATGATGACCTGAATATGCTCCCGGGCCCGTTGCCGACCTATAAAAAAAAGCTTTTGGGGCTTGCAAGGGCAATTCTAATGGAGCCTGACCTGATTATATATGATTCAGTTTTTGACGGGCTGAGTTCTGACATCAGGAACAGGGTGCTTGAAGCTGTCAATGCATTCCATGAGGAAAGGAAGGGGAGGGTATCCCTTTTTCTTGCCACGAGCGATGGGTCTGTTAAAGACATTAAGGCTGATAGCGTTTATGTGTTAAAGAAAGGGAATTTCCATGAAAGAAACTGACCCGAGATTTGTTAGTCTGCAAAAAAAGGTAATACTGTTTTTTGCAGTAGCAGCGATAGGCATTATCGGAACCCTGATTTTTCTCGGGGTCGAACGCGGCGCTTTTACCCCTAAATACCGAATCCATTTTACAGTTGAGAAGGGCACCGGATTTTTTGAGGGTATGCCTGTAAAGCTGTCAGGTTTTAAGATAGGGAAGATAGAAACCCTTTCCCTTGATGAAAATGCAAGGGTTAAGATACTCCTTCTCCTGGATAAAAAATATCAGAAGTGGATAAGGCAGGATTCAAGGGCAATGCTTACAAAAGAAGGATTGATAGGCGAGGATGTCATAGACGTCACTGTAGGCGCCCAGGGCAAGCCTGTTATAGAAGATGGCGCTGTAATCCCGTACGAGAAGTCAAGGGGGCTTGATGAACTTGTAGAAGAGGCCAGGCCGGTAATAGGCGAAATAAAAGATATAATAAGCTATATAAATGATCCTGATGCTGATATAAAACAGACCCTTGCCAATCTTCAGATGTTATCTTTTGAGCTTCTTATAACAAAGGAGAATATTGATAAACTGCTGAAAAACACTGACGTTAATATCACAGATGTTGCATCTTCCCTTTCAAAGGTTGCTAAAAATATTGATTCCACAGTAACTGATATAGATAAAACAATCCTGAAGATAGAGGGCAAGGTAAGTCCGGCCATGGATAAACTTAACAAAACAATGGGCAATGCAGAAGAGGCAACATCAAGCCTTAAAGATGCTATTGAAAAGTCTGCTCCCAAGTTGCCTCGATTATTAAACAAGGGTGAGGATGCCCTGAATGAGACAAATGAGGTGGTAAGGTCTTTAAAGCAGGTATGGCCTATCAGTTCATATATCGAAGAGCCCAAAGACAGCCTTTTGCGGGGTGATAGTTATGAGTGAAAAACACGATTCAAGATACACGATGCAAGATACAGGATACGGAATAAAAAAAATCGTGCATCGTGCATCATGCATCATGCATCGTTTCTGCCTGTTGTTTGTTTCCTGCTTTCTACTGTTTATTGGCTGCGGTGGTCCTTCAGCCCCGACTCTCCCGGCAATTCATGCTCAGGCCATAGAATATAACCAAAATGCGGCAAAGGCTGCAGAAAAAGGCGATTACGAAAAAGCGCTGGATTATTATATGGAAGCCTTAAGGATAAATCAGTCAGTAGAAAACACAGGAGGAATAGCTATAAACCTTATAAACCTTGCGGTCATCTATCAGAAGCAGGGGAATATTTCTGAAGCAGAGAAATTAATTGATATGGTTTTTCTTATCCCCGATATCAACGACTCAATGAAGGCAGAGGCAGCTTTTGAAAAGGCAAGGATATTCTTAAAAGAAAAGGAGCTTTCAAAGGCAAAGGAATGGGTTAACAAATCCCTGGCCTTGAATAAGGGGATTAGAGAGGGCAGCAGGTGGAATCTACTTGGGAGGATAGCCCTGGTGGAAGGCAATTACAGCGAAGCACTGACTGCAGCAAATACTGCGCTAAAGCTCAATTCAGTCAACAAGCAGAAAACTGAAGAGGCAAATTCCATGCGGCTCATAGCAGAAATAAGAGCCCTGACAGATAAGTTTGAAGAATCCAGAGAGGCTTACATGAAGGCTCTGGAGATAGATAAGGAATCAGGGGACAGTAAAAAAATAGCCGTGGATCTCAAAGGCCTAGGGGACATTTTCCTGAAATATGGCCGGCTTCAGGACGCAGTTAATTTTTATATAAGGGCTTATACTGTCAGCAGGACTGATGAAGACATGGAAGGTGCATCAAAAGCTGCTGAGTCTCTGGCTGATGCATACAGAAAATCAGGCGATGATAAAAAGGCAGAAGAAATATTAAAAACAAAGATGCCCTTAGATAAAAAGAAATAGATGCAAGATGAAATTCGATATTATTACAATCTTTCCTGAAATCTTTAATGCCTATCTCAACGAGAGTATTATAAAAAGGGCCATTGAGAAAAAGATAATTGAGGCAAAGGTCCACAACCTGAGAGATTTTACAGCAGACAGGCACAGGACCGTTGATGATTATCCTTATGGGGGAGGGCCGGGAATGGTCATGAAACCGGAACCTTTTTTCAATGCAATAGAGTCCATAAAGGCTGGTGGGGTTAAAAGCCGCACTATCATGTTGAGTCCCCAGGGAAAGGTATTTAATCAGGATATGGCATTGTCTATGTCAAAAGAAAATCAAAATCTGATTCTTATATGCGGCAGATATGAGGCTGTTGATGAAAGGGTGAGAGAAAGCCTTGTTGATGAAGAAATTTCTATCGGAGATTACATTTTGACTGGCGGAGAACTGCCGGCTTTGGTTATAATAGATACCATTACAAGGCTTATCCCTGGCGTATTGGGTGATGAACGCTCCAAAGAAGAGGAATCATTTACCTGGGGAATACTTGATTATCCGCAATACACCAGGCCGCCTGAGTTCAGGGGGCTTAGGGTGCCGGAGGTCCTGCTTTCCGGAAATCATAAGGATATATCAATTTGGAGAAGGAAGGAGGCCTTGAGGCGAACAATGCTTAAGAGGCCTGACCTTATTGGGAGGGCTTTATTAACAGATAAAGATCATAAATTGGTCTCAGAAATAAAGGAGGAAGAAGGATGAATCTGATAAGTGCAGTTGAACAGGGGTATATGAAAGAAGTCTCGGCATTTAATGTTGGTGACACAGTAAGGGTATTTGTAAAGGTTGTAGAAGGTGACAAGGAAAGGCTCCAGCAGTTTGAGGGCAATGTCATTGCAAGGCACGGCAGCGGCACGAGAGAAACCTTCATGGTAAGAAAGATATCATTTGGAGTTGGGGTTGAAAGGATATTCCCGTTATATTCACCGGTTATAGACAGGATAGAGGTTATAAAAAAAGGCTCTGTCAGGAGGGCAAAACTCTACTACCTGAGGGACAAAAAAGGCAAGGCTGCAAAAATCAAAGAAAAAGAGAGAGAAATCGTAAAAGAAGGATAGCATGGATATCTACCGGTACGATGAAGCCTTTCGTGAAAAAGGGCTCAAAAGGATTGCCGGAATAGATGAGGCAGGAAGGGGTCCGCTTGCAGGTCCGGTTGTAGCTTCCGCTGTTGTTATGCCTGGCGTTGAAAGGATCAAGGGATTGAGGGACTCAAAGAAGGTGCCTGAGAAAGAAAGAGAATTTCTTTTTTTAGAGATATTAAGCTGCTGTCTGGATGTAGGCGTAGGGATTATAGAAGCCGATGAGATAGACAGGATAAATATTCTGAAAGCAACAAGGCGTGCAATGGAAAAGGCAGTGAAGGATCTTACAACAGAGCCTGACTTTTTGCTTATAGATGCAGTGAGCCTTCCAGCTCTGCATATCAAACAGATTTCACCGATAAAAGGAGAATCTGTCAGCGCATCTATAGCTGCAGCCTCAATAATAGCAAAGGTCGTCAGGGACAGATTAATGCGGCAATATCATAAGGCCTATCCTGAATATGGCTTTGAGAAGCACAAGGGTTATGGCACAAAAGAACACATGGATAATATTCAGAATTACGGGCCGTGTCCGATACACAGAAAAAGCTTTGATAAGGTTATGGATTTAATGCTGCCATTTAAAGAGACACCAAATACAAATATATTACGCGAAGTGTCATTGCGAGGAGTGGAACGACGAAGCAATCTCAAAACAAGATTGCCACGCCCTTGGGGCTCGCAATGACAATAAAAAATGGATAATGGATGGATCAGGAAAGAATAGATGAAGCATTAGAACTCATGTGGTTAATGGAAGAAGAAGGGCATTACGAGCTCAACCGGTTTAAATTAAATTCTGACGACATAAATTTCGATGAGCTGTTAAGTGAGTTGATAAGGCAGGGACTTGTTATTGTTAAAGATGAACAGGCAATGTTTGCAGAGAAGGGTCGTGCGCTGGCAAAAGGGCTTATAAGAAGGCATCGCCTTGCTGAACAGCTTTTTACCGAGGTTTTTAAGCTTACTGAAGACCTGGTTGATGTAGATGCATGCAAGATGGAGCATATACTGAGCGAAGAATTAACAGAAAGCGTGTGCACTTTTCTGGGACACCCTCCAAAGTGTCCTCATGGCAAGTCAATACCCAGAGGCGAATGCTGTAAAAAATATACGATAGAGGTAGAGCCGTTAGTTATGCGGTTAAGCGATTTTGAGGTTGGCTTAAAAGGCAGGATAGTATTTATAGTCTCATCCGAAACATCAAGATTAAACAAGCTGGGTTCCATGGGGATAACTGCCGGCAGTGTTATCAGGCTGTTACAGAAAAAACCTTCCTTTGTTATACAGATTGACGAGACTTCTATCGCAGTGGATCCCGAGATTGCAAAAGAGATATTTGTCAAAAAGGCTGTTTAACGCTGACCGGAAGGACAATAGTGAATTTAGTTCCCCTGTCTTCCTCGCTCTCGACGTCAATTCTTCCATTGTGGCTCTGTATTATCTTGTAGCTTACAGATAACCCCAAGCCCGTGCCTTTTTCCTGCTTGGTCGTAAAGAACGGTTCAAATATCCTTTGTAATATCTCTTTCGGAATGCCCTTGCCTGTATCACGGATCTCAATATGAACACTGTCTTTGTCCGTCATGGCAGTGGTGACACCGAGACTGCCGCCGCCCTGCATGGCAAAGATAGCATTGTTTATAATATTAAGAAAAACCTGCTTGAGCTGATTTGCGTCTCCTTCTATCAGGGGGATGTCCCCATATAATTTGGATATCTTTATATTTGAATCTTTAAGCGGGACAGCGGCAAGTGCGAGCACCTCGGACATTATGTCATTTATTTGTATCTCTTTAATTTCAAGCGGCCTTTTCCTCGAAAACTCGAGGAGCTGATGAACGATGTCTCTGGCCCTCAACGACTCTTTCTCTATCACTTCGATGTCCCGCATTATATTGTTAATGTCAGTTTCTTCTTTTATGAGCTCTGAATAGCCCAGTATGCTGGTAAGCGGATTGTTTATCTCGTGAGCAATATTTGAGGCAAGCTCTCCTATTGCTGCAAGCTTTGCTGCCTGCACAAGCTCTTCCTGTGTTTCCTTGAGCTCCGCCATCTGCTTTTTTAAGTTTTCATAGAGTTTTGCATTTTCAAGGGCCACAGAAACATTGTTGGCAAGTATTCCGAGTATCCTTGAGTCTTCTTCAGAAAAGTCTCCTGATTTTTTATTTGCCACCCTGATAGCGCCAAGAAGTTCGCCTTTTTGCCTGATCCAGATAAGTATTAAGTTTTTTACATCCAGGTTTTTGTCTATTTCACCAAAGGGCAATGCCGAAGCATTGTCATTCAGCGTTAATGGTCTTCGGTTGCTTGAGCGATAGATATCAATAAAGTTTTCCTTAGGTATTCTTATGTTCGCTATCTGTTCCTGGTTAAGTCCGAACGCAGGAAATCTATGGGTAAAGAACTCTTTATCCTTATCAAGGAGTATAACTCCGCATTGTTCAATCTCAACGAGTTCTGCTATTCCATATGAAACCTCTTTGTAAATATCCTCAACATTTGTTATAGCATGAAACGACAGGGTAATCCTGTACAGCCCTGATAGCCTGACAAGATGCTGAATAATCTTTTTATTATTTTCATTAAGAGTAATGCTCATATCGTTGAAGGACTCCAGCAATTCTTTAAACTCATCCTTCCCTGCGTAAGAGGTTGTGTACCCGAGTTCGCCGGTTTTTATCTTTCTGGTTGCCTTGAGAAGCTCGGAGACCGGCTCGGTTACCTCCCTTGTCAACGAGGCAGCAATAGCGAGAGCTATAAAGAAACATAAGAGCAGGGTTACTATAAGAATTATTCTCGAGCTTGAAACGTCTTTTATGGCGGCTATGGTTTTGTCATTAAGTCTCTGATTGGCGATAATTGCCATCTCCTGCGTCTTTGTGAGTATCATGTTTCCTATATTTGCCGCAACAATCTGAAGCCTCTCAACCCTTTCTCTTCCTGCCGTGGTAGTGATAAAGGTGCTTAGCGCCTCTTTGTACTGCTCTGTCAGATCTTGAATTGTTTTAATCTTCGAAGTGATTTCCGGACTATGATGGCATCCGCTGCACTTTTGTGCAGCGTTGTCAAGCGTTGCCACATTCTCTACAATAACATCCAGCTCTTTGCCGAATGAAGTTCCCAGTGTGTAAAGATGCGACTGAACGGTCTGGACATTTATAACGAGGTCCTGCCTGAGTATCTCCACCTGGTGAAGGGTTATCAATGTATCCAGCCTGGTGGTTACCCTGAGTATGTAGAACATCGTCATTACGGCGCCCATGGTAAAAAGCAGGAATAAAAAGAATAAAGAAAGGATTATCTTTTTCTTCATCTTGTCCCTTTATATTCTTTTATATTTATCTGTGCACGCCTTGCAAGGTTAAATACAGAATTGAAATCCCCTGCCTCAGCCCTTATAAACTTCA
>CAKKPR010000176.1:10799-14263 GCA_919901705.1 Thermodesulfovibrionales bacterium
GCCCTGTTATCAAGGACAGAGTAGATCGCTGAATCATGACTCCCGGTAAAAAAATATTCATTGAAATACCTGTTAATATCATGGATGCCATTTTCATGCAAAAAGGCAACTGCGAATAAGTATCCTGTTGCTGTGGCCATGTCAACAAAAACAACCTTTTTGCCTTTCATATCCTTAACTGAATTTATTTTGCTGTCTGTACGCACAAATATATAACTGCGGACAGTTGCTTTTCCGTCCAGATTTACAGGCCTTGCCATCGGCTCTACTCCCATCCTTGTTATTGCCATTGCGCCTGTAAGCGAATCAAAAAATGCGCCGTCCAGGCTCCGCGAAACAAACCTTTCCACTATATCTCCATATCTGCTCAGGATAGTCAGCTTTACCTTTACCCCGGCTTTTTCTGAAAGATAAGATGCAAGAGGCCTGTATCGCTCCATCTGTTTAAAAATATTTTGTTCGGGTATAAGACCGAGCAATATCTCCTCTTGAGCAAAAACCTTAAAAGGCATGGAGATAACAAAAAATAATAAGATAAAATTAAAAATAAATTTCATCTTATTGAACGCATCCGCTTGAACACATCCGCCGTGTCATTCCCGCAAGCACAGCGCGTCGGGAATCCTTCTGAAAACCAAAGAAAGATTCCGGACAAGCCGGAATGACAGTAAATGTAGTTTGACTTATGGTCGTTTTCGTAATCTTTCACTATTGAATTATCTTTGTGGCCTCTGTTACAAGGCCCATCGGTATTTTAAATCCCATTGCCATGTTTTCTTTGAGATTGAAAATGAGCTCGATGTTTTTGCTGTTAGTAGGAGATAGCGCGTTCGGACGCGCACCATGCAATATCTTTATGACCTTCTCTGCTGCCATCTCGCCCTGTTCTTCAGGGCTTGCTGAAAGAGTTATCACCACTCCTGGATTATTTTCATTTTTCAGGGTTGATGCGGTTGGCAGCTTATTGCTTCTTGCAATTTCCAGGATGGCATCCAGGGACATATTCACTGATGCGCTGCATGTCAGGAACAGTGCGTCCAGCTTGCCAGAGGCCTTAATCTTTCTGACATCTTCGGGTCTTCTAATGTTTATTTTTACAACCTTGAAACCTAAATCTTTTGAAATATCCCCAATCTCTTCCACCTGTTTTATGCTTTCTTTCTCTATGTCAGAATACAAGACCCCAAGGCTTGTTATGGCAGTTATCCCTTTGAGGTATCTGATAAGGCTTGAAGCCGGCACCTTTGAAATAGAGCCCGTTATATTCTTGCCTGTAATGCCAATTGCGTCCGGATTGTACACTCCGGCATACACGATTGGGATACTGGTTCTTTCATTGATTGCTGCCAGGGTTACGGATGCGCCGTACGTTACAATAATGTCAACATCTACGGCAATAAGTTTTCTCGCGGCATTACTCCATGATACCTGATCAGGATATGGCCTTTGAAGCAACACCTGCACATCCCCGTATCCCTCCCTTGAAAGCTTTGCTGTAAAGGCCTTATGCATTTTTGAGTAATATGGAATGTCTCCTGTCATGATCACGCCGATGGTTTTTTTCTCGGCAGCCAAAACCTGAAAGGGAAAAAGCAGGCAAATGCTTATTGTTATAAAGCATATGCTTAATTGTCTTTGGATTCTTGATGATACCATCATTGTATTTTGCCTGAAAGCGTGAACATTATTCTATGTAGTTTCTAATAAATTCGAGCCTTATGTCAAGAATTTAGAATTGCCCGAAAAATAGACATAGAACTATAAACGCTTGAATTACCTGTCATTGCGAGAACCCGAAGGGTTCGTGGCAATCTCATCGCAAAAAGCGAGATTGCTTCGTTTCACTCGCAATGACAACTTTCTATGTCTATTTTTCGGAACTGCCCTGCCAAAAGACATGCATGCAATCTTCCTTGCTATGAGCACATGATGCATGTTAAATTTTAAAATGACTGCTAAAAAAGCTTATATTCATACATTTGGTTGTCAGATGAATATGCATGATTCCGAGAAAATGGCCGGCATACTTTTAAATGAGGGCTATACACTGACAGATGCCCCACAGGATGCAGACCTTATAGTCTTTAATACCTGCAGCATAAGACAAAAGGCAGAACAAAAATTCAGGAGTGAACTTGGCAGGACAAAATCGCTGAAAAAGAAAAACCCTTTTCTCAGGATAGCAGTTGCAGGATGCATTGCGCAGCAGCAGGGCAGGGGAATAATAAAAAATAATCCTCAGGTCAATTATGTATTTGGCCCTCAAAATCTCCAGAGGCTGGGTGATATGATACGAACAGGTGAGTCCGTAGTCTTAACTGAAGATAATCCTGAAATCAGCGACTCTGACCTGCCTGTATTGAGGAAGGACGGTATCAGGGCATGGGTGTCAATAATGTATGGATGCAATAACTTTTGCAGTTATTGCGTGGTCCCATATACAAGGGGCAGGGAAAAAAGCAGGCCCGCCAGAAGCATATACGAGGAAATACGCAAACTCGCATCAGCCGGATTTAAAGAGGTTACGCTTTTGGGCCAGAATGTGAACTCATACAAAAGCGAGATAGACTTTGGAGGGCTTTTAAAACAGATAGATGCCATAGAAGGCATAGAGAGAATAAGATTTGTCACGTCTCATCCCAGGGATCTCTCGGAAGATCTCATGGGATGCATAAAAGAACTGCCTAAGGTCTGTGAACATATCCATCTGCCTTTACAATCAGGTTCAAGCAGAATACTTAAGATTATGAATAGAGGATATACTTATGAAGATTATATGAGAAAAGCAGATAAGCTAATAAAAGAAATACCAGGCATAGCAATAACAACAGATATAATCACCGGTTTCCCTTCTGAGGCTGTCGATGATCATGCCTCAACCATAACGGCGCTCAGGGCCGTAGAATTCGATGGAATCTTTGCCTTTAAGTTTTCTTCAAGGCCCGGGACAAAAGCTGCTGTAATGGATGAAAAGGTTCCTGATTTCGTCAAATCTCAAAGGCTGGCTGAAATACTTAAGCTTCAGGATGAGATTACCTTAAAAAAGAACAAGGCGCTTGAAGGAACGATTCAGGAAGTGCTTATTGAAGGAGCAAGCAAGGCAGATAAAGGAAAAATTACAGGACGAACAAGAACAAATAAGATAGTTAACTTCAGCCGGGGCAACGTATCTCCGGGACAGATAGCGGATGTAAGGATCGTAAAGGCAATGCGACACTCGCTTGAAGGCAGTCTCATATCTAAGGACGAAGACTTTCAATAATGAAAATTTCTGTTTTAACACTGGGATGTAAAGTAAATCAGGCTGAAAGCTCTTCAATTGAGGGGGCACTGAAGAGTTTCGGCCATAAAATTGTCGAGCTCACGGAAAAGCCAGAAGTGTGCATTATAAACACCTGCACAGTAACTTCAAAAAGCGATTACCAGTCAAGACAGTTAATAAGAAGGGCTCACAGGGCAGGGGC
>CAKKPR010000177.1 GCA_919901705.1 Thermodesulfovibrionales bacterium
GAGTAGAACTTGCTCTTTCTTACACCTTTTGTTGTCATAACTTAAAGCAAACTACACTTTACTTTAAGTTCGATATAAAGTAAAGTAGAATAACCATGGGGCTTCATAAAGACATACTAAAAAGGGATATTGTTAATGAAATAAGAAAATACCTGCGCACGGACGATATTATCGTGCTTCACGGCGCCCGGCAGGTCGGAAAGACATCCATCCTCTACTACATCGAAGATGAACTAAAGAATCGGGGAGATACCACACACTTCATTGACCTTGAAGATTCACGCTTTGTTCGCATTCTCGATGCCGGAGTCGGTGAGTTTATAAAACATCTCAAAGAAGAAGGAAAATTGCCGGGTTCAAAGAAAAAGGCATATGTTTTTATCGATGAAATCCAGTATCTCGCCAATCCTTCTTCATTTCTGAAGCTTGTCGCAGATCACCATAAAAATATCAAGCTCGTTGTCTCTGGGTCGTCGAGTTTTGCCATAAAGACCAAGTTCAAAGACTCACTCGTAGGCAGGACGGTCAACTTTGAGATATTCAATCTCTCATTTAAGGAGTTTTTACAGTTCAGGAAATACCACTTCGAGGAAGGCATGGCATACACCGCAAAAAAAATCGAAGAACTGAAGGCCCTGTTCAAAGAGTATATCCTGTACGGAGGATATCCCAAAATTGTGCTGACTGCCGAGGTCAGCATGAAAGAAAAATACCTTCAGCAGATTATAGACACCTATGTAAAAAAGGACATCAGAGATCTGGCAGATATAAAGGACATAGACAAATTCAACAAACTCATCGAGACACTCGCCTCGCAGAGCGGGCAGCAGCTCAATATTGCGGAACTCTCCGGCACAACTAAAATAGCAAAGCCGACAATAGAAAAATATCTCTTTATTATGGAGAACACTTACATACTCAAGCTGGTAAGGCCGTTCAGCCGAAATATCAGGTCTGAGCTTTTCAAGCTTCCAAAAATATATTTTTATGACACGGGACTTATGCAGATGCTGTGGCTCAAAGGACTGCAAAAAGAGATAATCGGCAATGTGTTCGAGACCGGCATTTTTTCCGAACTTATAAAGAAATACGATAAGGATTCTGTTTTTTATTGGCGGACAAAGGACAAAAAAGAAATAGACTTTATCCTCAGGATAAAAAATAGCATGTTGCCGATTGAAGCCAAACTCAACTTTGAGCAGTTCAATCCATCCGCAATACAATATTTCAACAGTCATTACAGCATTGACAGATATAAAGTAGTCAGCCTGAAAGGCAAGCCAAAGAACAAGTTTTACGTTTATCCGTGGGATGTGTGAATATGCTGAAACAGCTCAAAGAGCTTCATATCAAAACCGATGTGCCGGTGGAGTAGCCCCGTAATATGGGACAACCCATATCAAGCAATACAGTCAAGAAAGCCTTAGTTTCCTGCAATATCCGATTTACGGCTTAATCGCCGTTGCAATAATCAAATCGCTCCGTCCAATTAAAAACTTGATGTTGTAGCTACAATATTCTAAACTGTATACATAAACTAAAGGAG
>CAKKPR010000178.1 GCA_919901705.1 Thermodesulfovibrionales bacterium
GCTCCCATGAGGCTGCCGAGAATAACTTCCCATCTGGTGTGAATCTTTCTTATAATCCTGCTCTGCGCAATTAATACAGCGAGCGTAAAACAGAGAAGCGATGTAATGAAGCTTTCCGTTATATATGTTATTGCCACCCATACTGAAAATGCGAGCGCAGCATGTCCGCTGGGCAAGCCCCCGCGCAGCGGATGCCCTTTCCTGGTAGATGCCTTTGTTATCACAACAAGTATCAGTACGAGTATAAATGATATTATCGCAATCTCTTCCTTCGAGTGCTTTGTTATATGAAGGCCTTTATTGAAAACGTCGCGGATGTAGGGAAACAGGATTATATAGCCGACAACCGCCACTCCAAAGGCAGTAACAAACACGGCGCCTGCAGCTATATCTTTTACTATGCGCGCCTTCTCATTGTGTTCAGTGGATATTATGTCAACTATTGCCTCTATTGAGGTATTGAACATCTCTGCAAGAAGCACTGCTATCACGGAAAGAGAGATTATCAGGAATTCTGTGCGGGAGACGCCGAGTATATAGCTTGCAAGGAGCACAACAGCAGCGCTGTAGAAGTGATACCGCAAATGCCTCTGGGTCTTTGCTGCATGAAGTATCCCTTCTATTGCAAAGTTAGCGCTCTTTACCCATTTTTTCAATGGCATATTAAACCGGCCTCGTCATGTTTTATATTTTACTGGATTGCTTATTTAATAGCCAAGTCTTTGTGCCATATCCATTCTATGCGGGAGGGTATAGTCTTTGTTTATGTCATTCTGGCTTGTCCAGAATCTTTTTTGCGATTCCGAACAAGTCGGAAGGATTCCCGACGAGCGGGAATGACAGATAAACAACATAAATTAAACTTTAAGATAGCCCTAGTTTGCTGTGGGGAGGTTTTTGCCTCTTTTATTTAAAAAAATGTCATTGCGAGGAGTCCCAGAAGCATTCGGGGCGACGTGGCAATCTTAAAAGCGAGATTCCTTCGCTTCGCTCGGAATGACAATCGAGGGGGTGGAATATCGGCAAAATATCACTGATATAACTACGGGGTTCACAATTAATCTTCTAAAGTATATAAT
>CAKKPR010000179.1 GCA_919901705.1 Thermodesulfovibrionales bacterium
AAACATTTCGAGCAGTACGATACCCTTGAACGCCTTCCGTAAACTTCATAGACACCCTGCCCTTGCCCAAATATCTTCATTTAGTGCAAAATATCAGATACTTTTATGAAGGGGGACTTTTGTGCCGATTAAGGTTGGTGTTATAGGAACAGGCTATCTCGGCCGGCATCATGCAAGAATCTATTCAGAGATCGAGGGGGCAGAGCTTGTCGCCCTTATTGATACTGACCTGGAAAAGGCACAGAAACTTGCAGATGAATATAACTGCAAGGCATATTCTGATTACAGGGATATTATTGACAAGCTCGATGCAGTCAGTATTGTCACCCCTACTATCTATCATCATAAGATAGCGCTGGACTGTTTGAATGCGGGCAAAGACCTGCTCGTTGAAAAACCGATAACCACCACTGTTTCTGAAGCTGACGCGCTTATTGATGAGGCTGAGAAAAGGAAACTCATACTCCAGGTCGGGCATCTCGAGAGATATAACCCGGCTGTGGTCGCTGTATCAGGAATGATAAAAGAACCGCGGTTCCTTGAAGCAGAAAGGCTTTCCCCTTTTTTAGGCAGGGGTATTGATGTGGATATAACACTTGACTTGATGATACATGATATAGACATTATACTTAGTTTTGTGTCATCTCCTGTCAGGGATATAAAGGCCACAGGCGCAAGCGTTCTTACAGATACTGTGGATGTTGCAAAGGCCTGGCTTGAGTTTGAGAATGGCTGTGCAGCATTGGTAACTGCAAGCCGCCTCTCGCCTGAAAAGCAGAGAAGGCTGAAAATTTACCAGAAAGACTCTTACCTGTCTGTTGATTATCAGACCTCTGAAGTAAGGTCTTATTTCAAAAAGGCAGGAGATATAGCATTTGATGTAATACAGCCGGAAAAGAAAGAGCCCTTAAAAGAAGAACTCATTGATTTTATAAATTGCATAAAGCGAAGAAATAAACCTAAGGTTTCCGGCACAGAAGGAAGGAACGCGCTGAAAATAGCTCTGGATATAACAGAGAAAATAAAAACAGGTAAAGGTTAACCTGTCTAAGAAATGGAGAGATAATTAATGATCCCAATGGTTGATTTAAAAAAAGAATTTACTGAAATTAAAAAAGAGGTCTTTGAGATGCTGACAGAGATACTGGAGAGTTCGCACTATATACTCGGGCCCAAGGTCTCTGAGCTTGAAAAAAAGATCTCGGACTACCACGGCGTCGCTGCTGCAATAGGCGTTGCATCAGGCACAGATGCCCTCCATCTCAGCCTTGATGCCCTGGGCATCGGAGAGGGAGATGAGGTTATCACAACACCGTTCACGTTCTTTGCAACTGCCGAGGCCGTTATTTACACAGGCGCTACGCCTGTTTTTGTTGATGCAGAGCCGGACACATTAAACATAGACGTAAGCCTGATAGAGAAAAAGATAACAAAAAAGACAAAGGCAATTATTCCTGTTCATATATTCGGCCACCCCGCTGACATGGCAGAGATAAATAAGTTAGCCAGAAAGCATAACCTTAAAGTAATCGAGGACTGCGCACAGGCATTCGGAGCTGCTATCAACAATAAAAGAGTCGGCAGCTTTGGAGACGCGGGATGTTTCAGTTTTTATCCCAGCAAAAATCTGGGCGCTTACGGTGATGGCGGGATGATAACGCTTAATGATTCTGTTATAGCCAATACTATTAAAAAGTTAAGGAACCACGGCTCCGGAGGGGCTTACAAACATGAATCCGTAGGGTTTAACAGCAGGCTCGACGAGATACAGGCGGGAATACTCCTTATTAAACTCAAACGGATTGATGAATATAACTCAAAGAGAAGGCAGAATGCAGCCCTTTACAATAAATTTCTGTCAGGTAACGTAAAATGCCCTAAGGAGAAAAATGGTTGTTATCACGTGTATCATCAATACACAATAATGTCTCCTGAACGAGACAAGCTACAGAATAAATTAAAAGATAACGGCATCTCATCTGTTGTCTATTATCCGATACCGCTTCATCTTCAGGAGGCGTTAAGTTTTCTGGAATATAAAGAAGGAGATTTCCCTGTTGCTGAAAAGGCAGCCCGGGAAGTCCTTTCATTGCCGATGTACCCGGGGCTTGAGGAAAAAACAATAAAAGAGATCGCAGAAATAATTAATGGTTAATAAGACAGGACTATGAAAACTGTCATGATAGTCACAGGTGAAAGCTCAGGCGAATTATACGGCTCATTATTGGCGAAGGCCCTGAAAACCAGATGCCCCGCCCTGCATATAATCGGTATTGGCGGTGAGAGGATGAAAGAGGCAGGGGTTGAACTCATATCCGGCATAGCCAGCTCATTCGGCATCTCAGAGGTAGTCTCATCTTACAAGGCACTGAAAGAAACCTTCAAAAAGGCCGTCAGTGCAATGGTAAAATTCTCTCCTAAGGTAATAGTCCTCATAGATTATCCTGACTTCAATATCCGTCTGGCAAAGATTGCAAAGGAAAAGGGAATAAAAATCTTCTACTATGTCAGCCCTCAGGTCTGGGCCTGGCGCAAAGGAAGGGTAAAGACAATTGCAGAGGTATCCGACAGGATTGCAGTTATCCTGCCGTTTGAAGAGGCTATATACAGGGATACAGGCGCTCAGTGCGAATTTGTGGGACATCCTGTTATGGAAGAGATAGAATCCATGGAACAGGATAAGGCTGCACTGAAAATGTCGCTCGGGTTAACAGCTGAGAGACCGGTGCTTGCCCTGCTTCCCGGCAGCAGGCCGCATGAACTCAAGAGCCTCCTGCCCATCATGCTGGATGTGGTGAAAACCTTCGCCTCAGAGCTTTCAGGTTACAACTGTCAGTTCATAATGCCTGTTGCCCCTAATATTGATATGGGAAAATATAAAGACTATATTGAGCAGTTAAAAAATAAAGGCGTAATCATCAAAAAAGAAAATGCGGTAAATGTGCTTGCAGCATCTGATATGGCTGTAATTGCCTCTGGCACGGCAGCCTTGCAGGCAGCATTCCTTGAAACACCGATGGTTGTGATATATAAGGTTTCGCCTCTCTCATTTTTTATTGCTAAACTAGTGGTGAATGTACGATATATTTCGCTTATAAATCTGATAACGGACAGGGAAGTCGTAAAAGAGCTTCTTCAGTCCGGGGCCAATGCAAAAAACATCATATCAGAATTAAAGAAGATCCTGCGGGATAAAGATTACAGAGACCGGATGACAGGACAGTTCAGGGCAGTAAAGGATATATTTGCAGGCAAAAGGCCTTCAGCGAGAGTAGCAGAAATAATATGTGAGATGGCAGCATGAATTTCCTTAAAAAAATACTGAACCTTTCAAGGCCCTACTGGGGAAGGATAGCCCTTGCAGGCGGCTGCAGTCTCATTGTCTCCGGGCTTAATGGTTCTCTGGCCTGGCTCGCCAAACCGGCAGTGGATAAGGTATTTGTGGAGAAGAACAGCGAAGCCCTGCTGCTGATTTCATCTGCAATACTTGTAGTTTATCTTTCCAGAGGTGTATTTTCTTTTATTCAGTCCTATCTGATGAGGTCTGCGGGCGCCAAGATTGTAAGGGATATCAGAAACGATCTTTATCACCATACAACCGGCCTGCCGATGAATTTCTTCGGAAAAGACTCCACAGGGGCCATGATATCAAGGATAATAAATGATGCAGGCGCTTTTCAGGGGCTGCTTGCCTTCACGATAAAAGACCTGTTTGTGGAAAGCTGCACCATATTCGTGCTTATCGGGATTGCCATGTATATGAGATGGGACCTGACATTAATAGCAATTATTATTCTGCCGTTAGCCCTGTACGCCGTAGCAAGGCTCGGCAAAAGGCTTAAAAACGTAAGCATGAGGGCGCAGGAAAAAATATCTCAGATAACCGAAATACTTGCTGAAAGCTTCTCGGGCATCAAGATTATTAAATCATTCTGCCGCGAAAAAGACGAGGTATCACGCTTCAGGGACAAAAATCAGGACTTTTACAGAGAGCTGATGAGGTCTACGAGGATAATCGAGGCCACATCTATCATGATGGAATTCGTCGGCGGGATCGGGATTGCATTCGTGTTCCTGTATGGAGGAAAACTTGTCATAAAGTCAGCAATTACTCCCGGAGAGTTCTTTTCCTTTCTTACGGCAATATTCATGATCTATACCCCTGCAAAAAGGCTTGTAGGGGTCAATAATTCCCTTCAGCAGGCAAAGGCGCCATTGGAGAGGATAGATAAACTGCTTGCCGAGGGAAAAGAGGCTGAAGGCAGGACAGAGATAAAAGGGATAAACGAGGACATAGCCTTTAATAATGTCTCTTTCAGATATGAAAGCACAAAAGAAGATGCACTGGAAAACATTAATTTCAGGGCCAAAAAAGGAGAAATCATCGCTCTCGTAGGCAAAAGCGGAGCAGGGAAAACAACATTTGTTGATCTTATATCAAGGTTTTACAATCCGTCTCAGGGCACAATCTCTATAGACGGGACTGACATTACGAGTGTTACTCTCCAGTCCCTCAGGTCTCTGATAGGCATTGTAAGTCAGGATATAATACTGTTCAACGATACGGTCCGCTCCAATATAGCTTATGGCAAGACAGGGGCAACTGAAGAAGAGATAATAAGCGCAGCAAGGGCGGCATTTGCGCATGACTTTATACTTGAGCTTCCACAGGGTTATAACACCTTTACAGGCGAAAGGGGGATAAGGCTTTCCGGCGGACAGAAACAGAGGCTCTCCATAGCAAGGGCCATACTTAAAAACCCGCCGATACTTATACTCGATGAGGCAACTTCATCACTTGATTCAGCCTCTGAAATGATGGTACAGAAAGCCCTCGAAACACTCATGGAGGGAAGAACAACTTTCGTCATTGCCCACAGGCTTTCAACTGTAAGAAGGGCAGACAGGATAATAGTGTTGGATAAGGGCAGGATTGTTGAAGCAGGGACACACAACGAACTTCTTGCATCAAACGGCCTCTACAAAAAACTCCATGACCTTCAGTTCGATGATTCCAAGACTGATTTATAGCGCCCTGTATCTTATTGCCCTGCTCTTCCTTCTGCCGTTTGAATACAGGAAAAGGCCCAAAGAATTCAGGCGCAGATGGCTGAGAGAGAAGTTTGGCAACTTTGAAAAAGAAGAAAAAACGCCACCTCCCCAATCCC
This sequence comes from Thermodesulfovibrionales bacterium, assembly GCA_919901705.1. Lineage (GTDB taxonomy): Bacteria > Nitrospirota > Thermodesulfovibrionia > Thermodesulfovibrionales > UBA1546 > SCSY01. The sequence continues at coordinate 5,169 of CAKKPR010000179.1, forward strand.
CTCCTTGCCAAGGAGGGTCGCCTCAGGCGACTCGCCGAGGAGAGGAGAAAGGGGTGGTCTGGATTCACGCCGTCTCAGTCGGTGAAGTCATGGCAGCAATCCCTTTACTGAAAAGGCTCAAGGAAAGATTTCCCTCTGCAAATCTCATTGTTTCTACAATCACAGACACAGGCCAGAAGATTGCGTTCGAAAAGACCCCTGACAACACAAAGGTTATATATCTCCCTTTTGATCTCGGCTTTATACTGAAGAGGGCCCTGAAAAATTTGCAGCCCTCTCTTTTTATTGCAATGGAAACAGAACTTTGGCCTAATTTATTCAAGGCGATTAAAAAACAGGGGATACCCGTACTGATAATGAATGGCAGGATATCGGATGATTCATTCAAGGGATATAAGAAGATAAAATTTTTCATGAAGGATGTTATTGGATGTGTGGACCTTTTCGGAATGCAGGATTCCGTATATGCCCAAAGGATAAAGGCTCTCGGCGCGCCTGAAGATAAGATAAAGGTTCTCGGCAACTTTAAATTTGACACAAAACCTTCAGAAAATATTCCTGAATGGACCAAATTATTAGCCCGGCCTGTTATTGTGGCCGGCAGCACCCACAGGGGAGAAGAGGATTTAATCATTGCTGCTTTTGCAAAGCTTAAAACTGAATTCCCCAAATTAAACTTAGTCATCGCACCAAGGCACCCGGAAAGGTTCAAGGAAGTTGAAGAATTGGTAAAGTCAAAGGGACTCAAATACATAAAAAGGTCCGAACTCAAAGCAGAGAGCAGAGCGCAGAGCGCAGAGGGGCGGATAATCATTCTCGATGCAATGGGAGAGCTTTCATCTACTTACGGCGCATGTGACATCGCAATCATGGGCGGCAGTTTTATAACACATGGCGGGCAGAACCTGCTGGAACCTGCGTACTGGGCCAAGCCTGTAATATGCGGGCCGCATATGGAGAATTTTCCGTTTGTAAAAGAATTCTATGAAAAAGGCGCTGCAATAGAAGTTGATGAATCAGGCCTTTTCAATAAATTAAAAGAACTCCTGCAATCTCCGGAAAAAAGAGATGCCACCGGCAATAAGGCTAAAGAATTATATAATGAAAAAGCAGGGGCAGTAGAGAGGGCGATTAAAGAGATAGAGAAGTTTCTGAATTAAATAATCCTCATCCGCAAGAATTAAGTATGGTGTCCCAGGAATTCAGCGTTGGCATCTATTCATAGTGCGTCCACATGCGTATTACTTTAACTGTTTTTATTTCATCAAGAATCTCATAGACAAGCCGATGCTGTATATTTATGCGCCTGGAATATGCGCCTCCCAAATCACCGACCAGTTTCTTGAAAGGCGGAGGGTCCTGATAAGGATTTTTTTCTAATATCTTGATTAACTGCTCTGCTTTAGGGCGCAAGCCTGAAGCGGAAATCTTTTTTGCGTCTTTTTGGGCTTGTTTGGTGTATACAATCTTCCATATCACCAGCGAGGTTCCTTTGAACATTTTTTGACCGGTGTTTTTAAACCCTTGCGTATTGATTCGCCCATGCCCGGAATCGAAAGCAAATAAAGCGTTTCCTGAATAGCGCTCCAATCGCTTTCAGAAACCATCACGGCAGCATTACGTTTCCCGGAAATATGTATCGCCTCGTGTGATTCTCCTACCTCGTCTATCAAGCGGTACAATTTTTTCCTTGCCTCGGTTGCTGTTATAGTTGCCATAATTTAACCTCCTTTAAGCGTACGATATAGTGTACGCCATGCGGGATAGTTGAGTCAATATTTATTTGGCTAATCCTTCTAGGAGATTGACCAGATTAAACCTTTCTGCTATATTTCTGTAACTGTCTAATAACTGGTTAGACTGATGCTGCGCACGGCGAGCGAGATTTCTTGAAGGTTTGATGCATTGAACAAAAGGAGTAAGTATGAAACAATTTTCTCCAAATGCAATTCTTGCTCTGAAAGAAGCACTGACAAATATCTATTGGAAAAAGCAAGATTTGCGAAGTTTTGTCTATCACTCTATCGAAAACAAATTACTGATCTCCACAATAGATTGGGACAATAATAAAAAAGCTGAAAGCGCCGGAATACTAATAGATCGCATGGTCGCTAGGCCAGACCTGTATGAAAAGGATCTATTTCGCCTCTTTGATGTTGTGATGCATTTCAATGATTTTACTCACCTTAAACAATGGGATGATCCAGAGTTAAAAATTCAGAAGGCAAAAGATTCTGTAGAAGCTCTCAGAAAACATGCCGCTGGCTATTTCCGGCTCAAAGAAGAAAAAGATCAAGCCGAAGAGAGAAAAGCTGTGTTCTCAAATATGCAGAAAGAAAAAGAAAGTTTTTCAAATATGATAAGTGTTTTAAAAGATGACTTTTCACGACTCGTTATGGAACAAAATGCACAGAAAAGAGGTTTTGCATTTGAAAAGTTTTTAAATAGTCTCTTTACGCTCTTCGATTTGGAACCTAAAGAATCATTTCGTATTGTTGGAGAACAGATTGATGGTGCATTTACCTTTGACGGAAACGATTTCTTGCTAGAAGCAAAATGGCAGGAGAAACCTGTTGATCTTGGAGATTTGTATAAGCTTGGCGGCAAAATTGAAGGAAGATTAAAATTAACGCTTAGTCTTGTGATTTCGATAAATGGATTCACAGCAGATTACAATGATAGCAAGTCTCCATTAATGAAAGCTATGCTACTGATGGATGGAGCAGATTTAATGGCAGTTCTTGAAAACAGGATAGATTTGAAGGACTTGTTCTTTAGGAAACGACGACATGCATCCGAAACTGGCGATATTTTCTTGCGGTTTAATCAGCTGATGTAGTTTTCGTCTAACAATCGCTTCAACCTGACGGCGGACAAGCCACCTCGTAGGTTAAGCGTATGTTAGAGTGAAACCAACAAACCTTCTAATGGCGAAGGAGACTTAATGGCAAAAATGATTCCCTTACATAAAAACATGA
>CAKKPR010000180.1 GCA_919901705.1 Thermodesulfovibrionales bacterium
ATCCCCTCATGTGCCGTTTCAATGGCATCGTCTAATAAGCCCATATCGTAATAAGCGCAGAAAAGTCCATTGTAATCATCAGAGCCTGCACATCCTTTGCTAAGCAGAGATTTAAAATGCCCTGAGGCATCTTCAGGATAGCCCATTTGCAGATGGCAGTACCCAACCTGTGTGCTGAACAAAGACTCGTCAGGATATTGGTCTGCAAGGTTTTGGTATACCGGGAGTGCATCTTCGTAAAGTTTTAATCCGTAGAGGGCATTTGCCTTGCTAAAAAGTATCAACTTATCTCCCGGATCAAAAGCCAGTGCCTGCTCAAAATATTTCAAGGATTTGGAGTAATCGCCTGATTGATGATAAACGTTTCCCATCGCAACCAAAAGGGAAGACGATTCAGGGAATCTCCCTAACCCCTTATTTAACAGCTTAACTGCTTCACCGTAATATCCTATCCCTGTAAGTGCCCTGCCTAAACCGAGATATTTTATTTCACCCTGCATCTTCCATGACATTGACCTGTATAAGACAAGCCCTTTTTCATATTCGCCTGCATCAAGAAAAAACCATGCAATCTGCCTCTTCAGCTCATCAATATCTCCTTGAGCCATATTGCGGCTGTTGCTGCCTTTTGCCTCGTGCAATTCTTTTTTTGCTTTATAAAGCTTCGCCCTCAGTCTTTTAACCTCCTTATAAATCTCTGTATGCTTTGGGTCTTTTCTTGCCATAGATGCCCTCCTTTTTGGTAAGGTGTATTTCATGGTTATATTGTAACAGCAGACCTCCCCCATGGCGTGTCCTATGTTTTTGCGGTTAGATTTTTAGTAGATTTTAGCGATTTTATATGCTGCTGATTTGATTAATTCTCTGAGGCTTTTAGGCTTGATTACTTCTACATCAGAACCGTGCTTCAAAATTTCCATCATTATTTCTGCATAGCTTGCAACCGGGAAGGTTAATTCAATTGAGCCGTCTTTCAGGACTTTTTCTTTCTGGTCTTTGTCCCATATCTGGCCTTTAATCCATTTTGATTTTTGCGGAGAAAATCTAAGCGTTACCTGTTTTAGGGAGCTGCCTTTATAAATCCCAAAACCAGACTTGAGATACTCTTTAATATCAAAGCCTTTTTGTACTGTGAATATCCTGTCCATAGCTTTAACACTGCTCATCCTAACCATATTAAAACTTCTGATTTCATTTCTTAAATGGCAATAGGCAATCAGATACCATGTTCCCATATAGTTAAGAAGGTGATAAGGGTCAACAGCTCTTTCAATCCTCTCATCGCTTGCAGGAGAATAATAAGTAAAACTAAGGCATTTTCTCTTTATGCAGCCATTCAGCACTGCCTTGAAAATTTCCTCAGGAGCCGGAGAATATTCTACCATTTGGAAGGACAGGGTATTTTCGAGTTCATCTTCTGCGAGACTGTGCTTTTTCAGGATGCCTGTTATTTTATCTATGGCAGAAGAAAGCTCCTGTTTTATAAAATCTCCGCCAATTCCCTGAAGCACCTTTTTTGCTATCAGGAGTGAGGATAATTCCTCAGAGGAAAGATAAATCATGGGCAGGGAGAAAGTTTCATCCTTATAATAATAGCCCTTTCTGCTCTGGTCGTATAACAGCGGGCATCTAAGCCTGTCTCGCATGAACTCAATGTCCCTTTGGGCGGTCTTGGGAGATATTTCAAATTCTTTGGAAAGTGCTGTAGTGTTGGGGTATCTCTTTGCCCTGGCCTTATGGTCAAACCAGAGAAATCGTTCGTAAATGTTCTTTGCGCTCATGTGAAACAAGTATACCAAATTCCCATCCTGAAAAATTATCTTCTAATTAGTTCTAATGATGCCCTAACCGCATTCATTCAGTTATAATTAACCATGTCAAAAATCAACCTTAAATCATTAAGCAAAGACAAAATGAAGGAGTTTGTGAAAGCACAGGGGCTGCCTGCTTACAGGGCAAAACAGATGCTCCACTGGATATACGAGAAAAAGGCAGCATCCATAGATCAGATTACTGAGTTATCAAAAGAAGCAAGAGAAAAACTTTCGAACCCGGCTTATATCAGCAATCTTAAATTACTCAGCAGACAGGCCTCAAAAGACGGCACAGAGAAATT
>CAKKPR010000181.1 GCA_919901705.1 Thermodesulfovibrionales bacterium
CAGGTCTTGTTTCTTGCATCCTACATTTTTCAGTCAAATCAATTCCCCCCTCTTATGCCTCAGTGGCTCACGCTCTTTCATTCCAAATATTATAGCCCATACTATCACCATGTCATTTCATATACTTCTTCTTAATCCCGTCCTTCTCCATTCGCTTTTCAACAACATCCGGGGATACCAGGCATGGGTTACGTCCATTTTTTTGTGTGCATACGAGCCCTGATCTTTTTGGCCTTATCAGGCATGGCATAATAGAAGAACTCCATCTGTGCCTCAAGCCACTTAATCCTCTGAAGAGCCGGCCTCTTACGGTACTCTTCTATCTGCTCTATCGTCCTGTAATATAACAGCGGCGCTTTATTCATTACCCCACTCCTTTTCTATCTTTCTAAGGTAATAGACATCGGCAATATCCTGAGGTCTACCGACCTTCTTCTTCATCTCGATAAGCCGTCTTATAGGAACCAGCGGAATCCTTATATTTCCCGCCTTGATAATTTTTCGCTCTTCATAGACCTTATCAAAGTCAAATGGCTCCTCTACAAATACATCCAATAGGAAATAGGGGTTCTGCGGGTCATAAACGCTGAAAACCTTCATCCCTTTTTCACGAACCCATTTTTCTCTCATCTTCTTACTGGACAGATCTTCAAGTAGCACCGGAATTTTGGGTTTGAAGCCTAACTCCTTCATAACCTCCACAAACTTTTCAAGATTATGTCGCTCCAGATGAACAACGATATCTATATCGCCTGTGGCACGCTCAATCCCATAAAGATTGACAGCCACACCACCGGCGACGAGATAGCGAACCTTCTTGTTGTTCAGGGCCGAAAACAGTTTAAAGAAGTTTAATTTATCACTCATATTTCTTTGCTCATCTTATATAAATAATAGGTAATGCCAGGTCATTATTGCAAGATAATATCTTTAAACAAGACCCTTGGGGACATAAATAGTCATACCCCATGTCTCCTCAAATCCCCTTCCGACAGCCCAAAATAATGTCCTATCTCGTGGATAAGGGTTTTCTGAATCTGTTCGATAAGCTCTTTTTCAGAGGAACAGATACTCTCGATGTTCTTCTGAAAAAGTATTATCCTGTCAGGCAGGGGATAGGGGATTTCAAAAAACCCGCCCTTCCCTGGATGCGGCACGCCGCTGAAAAGACCGAGCAAGTTTTCTCTTCTTGCATTCACCCGTCCTGCATCTTCATTTGACGGATAATCTTCAACAGTAATCGTAATATTAGTAAAATACTTCCTGTATTCCCCTGGCAAAGTTTCCAATGCCTTTTCAGCAAGCCTTTCAAAGTCCTCTCTGCTTATCCTGAAACTCATAGCCTTATTTTACAGAAAGAGCGCACGGAATTAATACGATTGACTAAAGTAAACCCCGTTAGAAGACCTTCGTCCTTCTAACGGGGTAAAATAGGTTTGAACTTGCTTTTTCACTCCTTTTGTAATAGCATACAAAAAATCTCCTGAAGAGGCGGTGTTCATGGGGCTGAAGAAATGGGCTTCTGTATGAGAATTATATTGAGAGCCTGTGCATCTCTCTTAACTGTACTATTCCTTGCTGCCACCTGCCATGGCGCAGATGCAAGAACCTACTATAAACAGGGAAAAGATAGCGCCGCCAAGGGACAATATGACGAGGCCATCACTGATTTAACCAAGGCTATTGAGTCAAATTCAAAGTATTATCAGGCCTACAACAAAAGGGGAAAGGCTTATGCAGCCAAGGGACAATATGACGAGGCCCTTGCTGATTTCACAAAGGCTATTGAACTAAACCCAAAGTATTCTCAAGCCTACAACAACCGTGGGAATGCCTATTATGACAAGAAACAATATGAACAGGCATTAGCTGACTACTCCAGGGCCATTGAGTTAAATCCAAAGAGCCATCGGGCATATACCAACAGGGGCAATGTCTATTACGACAGGAAAGAATATAAAGAGGCCTACGCTGACTACACCAAGGCAATCACCCTAAGCAAAAAAAACGATTCTGCTTATTTCAACCGGGGACTTATCTATTATGCCCTGAAACAGTATGACTTGGCTATCGCTGATTTCACAAAGGTAATTCAACTGAATCCCAAAGACCCGGCTGCTTATATTAACAGGGGGAATGCTTACAAAGCCGCAGAGCAACATGATAAAGCCGATGCCGATTACATAAAGGCAGAAGAATTAAGTAAACCCAAATAAGCTCATCTTACAGATAACAGATGTAAAGAGATTTTAAAGAGGAGGAAACATGAACCCTGTTATTGAGGCAATAAAAAAGAGAAGGTCGGTAAGGTCTTATGATCCCAAACCAATTCCAAAAGATATCATTAATGCAATAATAGAGGCAGGCAATCAGGCACCCTCTGCAATGAACAGCCAGCCCTGGCGCTTTGTTGTTGTCGAGGATAAGACATTGAAAAAAAAGCTCCTCAATGCAGCGTTTCCTAATGCAAAGAAGATTCTTGAGCATGTAAAAGACGCTGACCCTGAGAGATATAAAACAATAATGAAGCGCTATGAGGAAATGGAAGACCCTATTTATTATTCTGCGCCGGCAATACTTTTTGTTATAGGTTCCGGCAGATATGCAGACCACTCATGCCCTCTCGCCTGCGAGAATATCATGCTTTCTGCATACTCCTTAGGTATAGGAAGTTGCTGGGTTGGCTTTGGTTCAATGGTTACAGATAATGCTGATGTCATAAAGGCGCTTGAACTTAAGGATGACGAAAAGATATTCGGCCCCATATTGCTCGGCTATCCAAAGGCGCATACCGAGCCCCCGCAGAAAAAAGAGCCTGTGGTTAAGTGGATTTAATTTAATTGAGCTAAATCATCTAAGGCGGCGATATCCCTTTGATTCAGTTAAGGCTGTATTTAATCGGTATCAACAACTGCGCCTCAACAGGCGGCCTTGGAAACGGGGATGCCTTTTTAACTGTCTCAATTGCATTCCTGTCGAGGAGCGTTATCCCTGAGCCTTCTTTAATCGGTTCTTCAGGCTTTTCTGTGGGTATTTTCCTGTCCCCCTCTTTGGCAAAGTCGGATACTCGACTCGCAACCGAGAGGGGATAGGGGAGATTTTCTGAATCATAAATAACTCCATATCTTCTCCATAACTGCATCAATATTCTCAAATACCTCTCTGTCAGAAAACCTGAGAACTCTTAGCTCTGTCCTTTTCAGGACATCATCGCGTACTCTATCCTTTTCCTTGACGGTTCCTTCATAATGCTGTCCTCCGTCAAGCTCTATTACAAGCCCTGCCTTCGGGCAGTAGAAATCGACAATATAGCGCCCTATGCTCTTTTGCCGATAAAATTGATAGCCCTTCAACTGCTTCCCTCTCAATCTCGACCATAAATACTTTTCGGCATCAGTCATGTTCTTTCTGAGTTGCTGTGAGAATACCTTCAACTGTTTATCATAGTTGAGCATTTGTTCTTAAAATCCCCCCTCACCCCCCTTTACCAAAGGGGGGAAGATGAGAGAGCCCTTTACCAAAAAGGGGATTATTTGTGAAGGGTTTTCTATTTATCCACACGATTCCCGGAAGAACCAAAAATTATGGGCAAAGAGAGAATAAATGATGCAATAAAAGAAACCTTAAGGTGCATCCAGAACGCCTCTCCAGGGGCAAGAAAAACAAGCGATACAGCGGTCTTTTCTTTTGCATGTATGTACGGCGTTGTAAAATCCAGTTTGAGTTCAGATTTGAGAGGAAGGGTCAAAAGTCCGAAAATCTTTTCCGAATAATTGAAGGTAAAAGCAAATAGCAGAAAAACAGAGACAAGAGATACCAAAATCCTTTTGCGCAATTCAACAAGATGTTCTGTCAAAGACAATTTTGACTCTTTCAACTAACACTTCCCTTCCTCTGCCCCTGGATCAGAATGATTTCCGTCTGCTTTTTCTTCTTCAGCGTTAGACTTAATAATGTCTTCAGGCGCCGCAAGTTGCTCTTTATATTCGTCTTCCATCCTGGCTTTTGCGGCATGAACACCTTTTTTTATCTCATAAACCCACTTGCCGAGTGTCCGGCTGAATTCAGGGAGTTTTTGAGGGCCTATGACCAAAAGTGCAACAACAAAAATTATTATTAATTCCTGTAATCCGATATCAAACATAAAACTCTCTAAAGTTTATTTGTGCCCTATGCACATTAACCTTTTTCCTCTACCCCAGTATTTTTGTCTTCAACAATGCTTTTCTTGGGAGTAACATCAATCTCATCAGGCTCGGTGGAAGACTTTTTGAAGTTTTTGATAGCTTTTCCCATTCCGCTTGCAAGTTCCGGCAACCGCTTGGCTCCAAACAGTACCATAACTATTACCAATATGACCATCAACTCGGGTAATCCAAGACCAAACATAATATGCCTCCTTATTTTTTTGAAATATCAGGAAAGGGGCTTACGCTCCTTTCGACTTGGAGGGGAGTAGTGCGAATCGAACACACCACGAGCTTTTTCAGCCACCGTAACGCAGGTTTTGCAGACCTGGTGGGGCACCAACCCCATACTCCCCGTTTCTTGCTCGCCTGGCAGTCCAAATTATTATATTTTATTTGACCACATCCGCCATATTGTTCGGATGGCATTCATTACAGTTGTGCTGGGCGGTAATCCCGTATGCTTTAGCGGGGGCTATGCCCCCGCCTTGGCAATGTATTCAGGGGTTTCCAATTATTTTGCTGGATTACCCTTTGTGTTTATTTCCGGCACTTTAGCTCCGTGACATTCAGTACAGTTGTGCTGTGCGGTTATGCCGTAGACTAAGGCAGGCAGGTCATGTGTTGGTTTAAACTTGCCGTCAGCCCACTCATTTAACAGTTGTGCTGTGCGAACTGCTACATCCGCCGAAAGCCTGGCACACCTGTCTTTTCTCTCAGGACTCCAGAATCCGCGGTCTGCCTTCTTCATCCATTTGCCTACCGAAATATGGCAAAGAGGAGAGTCACTCTTGCTTTTTACGATCTCTCCGGTTGTCTTTGGATTCTTTGGCTTATAAAGTGGCAGCTCTGTTTCGGAATAGTAATGTATAACTTCGTTGGTTATACGTTCACCGGTTTTATTGACGCCGGGTCCGGCTATCAGGTTTGCAGCAACAGCGGCTCCAAGCATTGTTCCACACATTGTTCCCCAGCCTACTACTCCACCGTGTCCCCACACAAAAGATTCTACAGGGAATGAGGTGTATGGTTCTCCTATCATCTTTCTAAGGGGAAGGATTATTGCGCTTGCAACCGCAGCGCAGCAGAATGACCCATACCACTTCTCATATGCTATTGCCCCAACCTCTTCAATGTCTAACTTTTTGTACGGCCATGGCAGTGGTGTCTCTTTAGCTTCCGCCTTTGACAAGAGACTCAGCCCTCCCATTGTCAGGGCAGCGACTCCTGCTGTACACACAGCGCCTTTAATAAGGCCTCTTCTGGACAACTTTTCATCTAACAACTTTCCATCTTCCATAAATCTTACCTCCATATTTTTAATTAAGGGGGAAACCCCCTTGCCAATAAAACCATAATCCTTAGTATAAAAATTCAATGCAAAAGCAACGTATAGCAAAAAAAAGTGGCTCCGCTTCAGAGTTATTTTTCAATAATTTCCGAAGCAGAGCCTAGTTTAACGGGGAGGAATGTCCTTAAAGGACTATCCTCATACAGGCAGTCAGCCTGTAATCCTTAAAAAACTTTGACTCGAAGACTTCGGAACTACGATTAGACTTTTGGGGGACGTTCTTTTTGAAAGGAAATTAAGGATGAACTAAATGCAGGATTTGAAATCTTATGAAAACCTGAAAATTCCAAATGAACAGATCTGCACGGACATTCATAGATCGAAGGCGTATCCGTACTCGAAGATAAGGAATGGCCTGACTTATCACATACATTCAGGGTGAGTATCACTGTCTTGCCTTTATCAGATGCATGGGAGACTACCGGGTGTAAGGGCAACATTACAGAAACAATAAGAGCGAACAAGATCAGTATGCTTCCCGTCTTCATAAAAGACTTTAAATAATATGCGTTATAACTGTCAAGTTCAAATTATAATTACCAGGGTGCGATAAATCCCTGTCCGCCGGGAATTTGTAATATTGCCCATGATTTGTTTATAATATCGACTTACTGAAAATAAATTTTTAATAATATGAGGCACGGCATGAAAAACAAGGTTTACCTTATTGATGTGACAAACAGGGACGGCGTCCAGACATCAAGGATACTCCTCCCGAAACTTTCAAAGACCATGCTCAACCTTTATCTCGATGAGATGGGTATATATCAGAGTGAAATCGGGTTCCCTACGCTTAAGCATGAGGTAAATTATATCAATGGCAACCTTGAACTTGTAAAGGCAGGAGCTATAAAGAGGATTCATCTTGAGGGCTGGTGCAGGGCAATACCCGAAGACGTGAAATTAACATTCAAAAACTGCCCTGATATAAAGCACCTGAATATCTCCATATCCACATCAGAGATAATGATACAGGGCAAATTTCAGGGCCGAAAGACATTTAAGGATATTGTTAAAACAGCTATGGAGGCTGTAAAAACAGCAAAGGAATTAGGCGCAGAGACTCTCGGCCTCAATGCAGAAGACGCCTCCAGGACAGAACTTGACAGGCTGATAGAATTTGTAATTGCAGGCAAAGAGGCAGGCGCAGACAGATTCAGATACTGTGACACGCTCGGAACCGACGACCCGATAACAATCTATGAAAGGATCAAGGCGCTTGCACTTGCAACAAAGTTCCCGATAGAGATGCACTGCCACAATGATCTCGGGATGGCAGAGGCGGTATCAGTGGCCGGCGCTCAGGGCGCGCTTGAAGGCGGCGCTGATTCATACATTAACACCACTATAAACGGATACGGCGAGCGCTGCGGCAACTGTGATCTTGTCTCTACAATCCTTGCCCTTAAATTCTCACACGGATTAAGTAAAAAAGTTCACCTTGATGAGCATGTAGACCTGAAAAAGACATGGAAGATTGCAAAATATGCATCGTACGCATTCAATCTTCCAATTCCAATAAACCAGCCTGGCGTCGGTTCCAATGCATTTGCCCACGAATCAGGCATCCATGCAGACGGCGCACTCAAGGACAGAAGGAATTATGAGCTTTACGATCCGGAGGACGTTGGAAGAGGAGAGCCGGAGCTTCTCGAAACAGGAAGGATTATCACAACAGGCGAGTATGGAGGGCTAAAAGGCTTCAGGCATGTCTATGACAAAATGGGAATTCATTTCCATGATGACAATGAGGCAAGGAATGTACTCGAGCTTGCCCAGTATGCGAACCTGCATACCCAGAAACCCCTCACTGACGATGAGCTGAGGTTTATGGCAAGTTACCCTGACATTGCAAGAAAGATAATGACTGTAAATCCGTAAAACATTTATTTTTTAG
>CAKKPR010000182.1 GCA_919901705.1 Thermodesulfovibrionales bacterium
TCATTTTGCACCAAGCTAATTATTATCTTAAAAGAGCAAGGTGCTGTCAAGAAAAAAAATTTTAAGGTTAAAAAACAGACCAAAAAAGAGGGGGAAATTTCCCCTCTTTTTTTATATTTTAAAGGCCAAAATCCTTTACTTTGCCTTGGCAGCAGCCTCAGCAGCCTCTTTAACCTCTACAGGTGATGTAACAGCCTCTACCAGATATCCAAGCCCTGTCCCCAGTATTGAGCCTACCACTATGCTCACTGATGCTATGCATACTATCCCAAGAAGTATTCCTACTGCCACTACCATCCTTACAAGCACTGTTGCCTCTACAGGCCCGCCCATCAGGTGCTTAAGCACCACCAGCGTCCCATAGCTCCCGAAGTAAAACCCGGGGATTAATCCAAAGATTAAAAATGCTATACCCCCAAGTGTCGCCCCTATCTTTGTCCCCATCCTTACCATCTCTTTTCTTGCTTTCATCTCTCTCTCCTCCTTTGTTTGTTTTGTCTTTAGTTTTATTTAACTATCAGCTTATAGCTGTCAGCTTCTTATTTCTTTACCTCTGCTTCAATCGCTGCTATTTTACCATGCCTGATTGCATCTGCCGCATAACCGGCCAGCCAGCCAAGCAATGATGTGCCTACTACAAAAACCAATCCTGATATACATACTCCCAGCACCATTGATGCTGCAACTATCAATCTGGGCAGCAATGATGGTCCTAATGGTGTTCCAAATATACTGCCTGCTATATTCAGGCCGATCACTCCTCCGATGAACGAACCGGGAAGCAATCCGATTATTGCAAACAATACAAGTCCTGCACCTGCGCCTATGTATAATCCCTTTTTTGCCATTTCTTTTGTTTTCATTTCTTTTTCCTCCTTTTTCATGTTCTTGCAAATATAAAAGCAGATTCTATGCCAATTGGCATTGCATTGATTTTAAAGTATTTTTTAGCCTAAGGGCCTTTGCAGTCTTGCGAAAAAAATAATTATTTTTGCATATCTGCAAGAATTTCAATAGATGAACAGTTTCGGATCCTTATAGGCATGACACCGGCTGCAAAGACTCGCAGCCCTTGCCTGTCCCACAATCCAGGAGTGTGCCTTGTGGCACTCAAGGCAGGTTAAACCTTTTTTCATATGAAAACCATGCTGCCCTACAGCTGCCTCATTCCGATGGCATTCGCTTATGCAAGTGTCAGAGCCGGGATTTATTCTGCCATGCGGCTTATGGCATTGATGGCAAAGAAGTTCGGACATAGGCCCTTTCATGGCAATTCCGGTATGGCATTTAGTACACCTGTCTTTTGGAATCATCGCCGGTGTTTTCTCTGAAAAGGAGTGACATTTCAGGCACGAGAAGGCCTCCATCCCGATCCCATGAACCCCTTTATCCTTATGACATTTCTGGCAGGCGTTCTCGTTTGGCTGGAAATTATGAAGTGTGCTCTTATGGCATGTCTTACAATCGATTTCCTGCATGAATACATGTCTTGCGTGGCCATAAGACTTCTTCAGCGTCAAAGACCCCTGAGATATTTTGTCAATATGACAATTTTTACATGCACGCCAGGGTTTTTCCCTTCCGTGAGTTTGGGAAAATTCTTTATTATCGCCTTTTACAACATAAGCGACAAGAAGCTGGTTTTGCTCGAGCATGCTTAATTGATGGCATGTCTGGCATATTATGTCACGGTGTTTTCCTTTCTGCCATTCCACAAACGCTTCTTTCATGAGATGGCATGAGGCGCAGTATTGCGGCTCATCCTGAGTATAGCGATAGTAGCGGTGCCCGACAATGCCGCCGAGAACCGCAACAATAACGACAGCAACGAGAATGAAGCCTTTTACCTCTTCCACACACTTAACAATTGAATCTATTATTTTTTTGCCCTTGCTCATCCTCTGCCCAGACACTATTTTTTAGTTATTGCCATATCTTCGAGCGCCTTCAGTTTTGATATTTCGCCAAGCGCAATTAATGTATCTCCTGTTTTTATTGCGGTCTTGTAGGTCGGGTTAAATTGCATGTCGCCGGAAGTCTTTTTAATGGCTACGACTATAATGCCTAAATCCCTGCCAATGCCGCATTCATCCAGTGTCTGCCCTGCAAGGGCAGAGGCGTCCTGGATAGTTATTTCTTCCATCTGAAGGTCAATGTTGCCGCTTTTTGTGGCAAATTCTATAAAATCTACAACAGCAGGCTTCAATACTGTATGCGCTATCCTGAGGCCGCCGATGTGGTACGGAGATACAACCCTGTCGGCTCCGGCCCTTATTAGTTTCTGTTCCGAGCCCTCCTCTCCTGCCCGTGCAACAATGAAAAGGTTAGGATTCAGTTCCCTGGCGCTCAAGACCACAAAAAGGTTCTCAGCATCAGTCGGGAGGACTGATATCAGCCCTTTTGCCTTTTCTATGCCTGCTTCTTTTAATATTTCATCTTTTGTGGCATCGCCTTCGAGTATAAGGATATCGTCTCTTTCCTCAGGGATATCAAGCTTTTTTTCAATGACAGCAAACCTTATGCTTTTTTCCCGAAGTTCCCTGCATATTATCTTCCCCATTCTTCCATAACCGCAAACAATATAATGGTTTTTTAATTCTTTAATTTTCTTTTCCAATCTTTTCCTCCCGAAGATTTCTTTAATTTCACCTTCCAATACAATCTTTGCAACTGTAGTGAGTGTATAAGCCACACTGCCTACTCCGCCTATTATAAGTATTATAGTAAATATTCTTCCGTTCGGAGACAGGTCATGGACTTCCCTGTAACCGACGCTTGCAATCGTAATGATGGTCATATAAAGGGAATCGATGCAATTCCACCCTTCTATGACCATATAGCCGGCAGAACCTACGGCAACAACAAAGATTAAAAATATTAAGGCGAATATCAGTTTTTTCCTAAGTTCTTCCAATTATCGGCAGCCCTCCTTATAAAATATTTTATCATCAATTTCCTTTGTTTATACCGCTGAAACTCCCATTAAACTTTACCATAGTTTCTGAATATAAAAAAAGAATCAGGGTCTTGAAGCGCATGCCTTGATATCTTCAACCGCCTCTTTTGCTATAAGCCTTACTTCAGGATTTCCATCATTATCCGCTATTTCCCTGAGCAGCGAGATTGAATCACTGTCCCCTATGATTCCCAGGAGGTATGCAGCATCCCCTCTGATAACAGGTTCGGGGTTTTTTAAGAGAGGAAGCATGCCGGAAACAGCTTTTTTTATATGCTCAGGGGCTTCTTTTCCCAATGTCTCAACAAGCGCTGACATCCCAAGCCTTACCCTCACCCTTTCATCTGTCATAAGCTCCCCGACCAGAGAATATAGAGAACTGTCATGCTTGAACATGTCAATAATGTTTTCGAGGAAGCCTTTCTCCATGTAATCGGCAATCATGGTTTTTAGTTCCGCTGGAGAAATGTTTATCTGGCTCATTTAGGATAGAATTCCGTCTTCAATGACATATAAAGCGAGGTTATAGAAACTCAATATGATTCTCCATATCCTTGTCTGTCAAGATGTTCGCTATTAATTCTACACCCCTAATGCACTGTCCAATAGAGACTTCCTTTGAATGTGAAAATATTATCCCTCGATGCCTAACAGAAAGGTTGCTTGCCATTTTCAGAAAATCAACATCATGCGTGAGGATTACAGCTTTTAATTCAGGCGCTTTCTTAATATGAAATTCATCGGGTTTGCCGGCATATCCAAGTTCTTTTGCTGAAACAACTTCTATTTTGCGCCTTCTTAAGCCCTCTATTATAGATTTCTCTATATTTTCATCTGCATAGATTTTCATCCAAGCTTGGCTTTGAGTTTGGAAGGGTACTGTTTCTTGAGTTGAGTAAGGAACGATTGCTCTTCCCGATATTTTCTGTCAAACATATCCTTATGTTCATAGTAGTAAGAAAGGGCATCATGAATCTGTTCGAGCTTGAGATGGGGGTATTCATCAATAATCTTATCAGCACTCATCCCCATAAGTTCATATCTTATGGCAATATCCATTACTTTTATTCGAGAGCCGCTGATAACAGGCTGCCCGCCTGAAATCTTCGGGTCTATGGAAATGTATGGATGTTTTGTCTTTCTTTCAGCAACAGGCATATACAATCCTCCTTTATGCTCTTATTTTACCTGAATCGCCCTGTAAAATCACTTGGATTTAATTTCATGGGCGAGGCACCGCCCCTACGATTTAATATTCGCCGGATTGTTTTCGTCTTCAGCCCATTTCGCAGGATTATTGATCAGGGCGAGAGGGAGTTTTCTTTTTGTGAAGTTCGGGCACTTTTATATTTTTTTAATTGCATTAATAGCTTCCTGCAGAATATCTGGATGGATTCTAAAATCCTTTGTCTTCATTTTCCCAAGCAATGCCTCTGCTTCGGACTTTTCGATTAAGCCAGCTTTTACTGCTTTTAAAATGATACCTATGGTTCCAGATACAGCAAACCCTTCCTCTTTTGCAGCCTTCCTTACCTTTCTCTCATTGGATAAAAATAATGCAGCGTTCAGCTTTTCCCCTAAAACTTTTACATGGGCTTCTCCAACATGTATATTGTGCCTCTTCGCAATATCGTCCGCCTTGTCCTTAGTCGTTGCTAATACCTTGAGAAACGAATCAAAAGCCTTCTGTAATTCTGCATTACCTTTGATGAGGATTTCGGCTTTTACATACTCAGGAATTGCAACTTCATTATAGAGAGACTTGAGAAGAGAGAGTTTTTCGAGTTTTGAAAGGTGTATTAAGACGTCGGCGTCGCTAACTACGCGCATAGGAGATATCTTCTTTAAGTTCTTCCGTGCCGTAGTTTATGTATGTTTTTCTTTTCGCAAGTATAGCCAGCATATCGTTCAGACCGACGTTCAACATCTCAGCAGCTTGCCTGAGAGTAAATAACCCCTCTCTGTACATCTCAACAACAAGGGTCTCGTTTATAAACTTGGCATAAGGCTTCTTTATGTGCTCGGTTATTTTTTCTGGTATCTTGACCGATATCTCCATTTCATGCCTCCTTTTGATTGATTATAGCATAAAGGGATAAGAGTCAAGTTTGGTGTCTGACCCCACACATTTAAAGAAAATGTGCCTGTTCTGTTTATTCCTTATTTTTCGGAAATAGCCAAAATCGTCTGCTCTCTATTATCTGAAATGTTTATTTGCAAGATACGATCCCGATATTCTTAATTATTTCTATCAATAGTGTATTTATTGTTTCCTTATTGTTTTCTATAGGCAGAATAGAATTAGCATAAGCATTGCTTAATTCTGCGAATAGTTTTTCCGCCATCAATTGCACTTCCGGCAAAGGGTATTTGCCTGTCTTT
>CAKKPR010000183.1 GCA_919901705.1 Thermodesulfovibrionales bacterium
CCAAGTGTTAGCCCCCTTTCATTTTCTCATGCTGCTGTAATATAATAATTTAGCTTTGCTCCATTTAAGATTCTATAAGAATGTGTCATAGTTATGCTTGTCGGTTATAACAATAACGTAACCTACAAGGGAAAGGTTTATCATGCCCAGACAGAGGACAGCGGATTGAAAAATCCTATCATAGTCACGCTCTTGTACTATAAAGGCACTATCCTTGCTTCAAAGAAAATCAATTATTCTCACCTCCTCGGAAACAAAGACATCAAAGAATCCGTCAGGGAGTTAATGAAGGGACAGCACAAGGCAATACTGAAAGAATTGATAGCAGGGAAATATACAGGCGAGGCTCAAGCCGGGAGCCCGAAGCCCGGAGCAGATGAGAGCAACGTAGAAGTACAAAGTGCAGTAAGCTCGGGCCTTCCTGAACAAGGTTCAAAGGGCGATGCAGATAAAACACTTGATGACATTCTTCTGGACTATATAATAAAAAGGGAGAAAAGCAAATGACCCAGCTTTCCAGTTCAAGGGATATCGGCCAACTTAAGAAACAGGCCAGGACAGTGCGCACCGAGATACTGAAGATGCTCACAGAAGCGGGATCAGGCCATACAGGCGGTTCACTCTCCGCAGCTGATATTGTGACAGCGCTGTATTTCAGTAAAATGAGACACAACCCAAAAGACCCGGCATGGAAAGAAAGAGACAGATTTATCCTATCAAAAGGCCACGCCGCTCCTCTTTTGTACACGGCGCTTGCGCTTTCCGGATATTTTGATAAGTCATTGCTTAAGACATTGCGGAAGATTGGGAGCCCGTTACAGGGGCATCCATGCTCAAAGCTGCTTCCCGGGGTCGAGATATCAACAGGTTCATTAGGGCAGGGGCTCTCTATTGCAAACGGGATTGCCATGGGGCTTAGGATGGACGGCCTGAACTCACGTGTCTATTGTCTCCTCGGGGATGGTGAGACCCAGGAAGGACAGGTATGGGAAGCTGCAATGAGCGCCTCTCATTACAGGCTTGATAATATATGTGCAATAATTGATAACAATGGCCTTCAGATTGACGGGCATTGCTGCGATGTAATGGCGCTTGAACCCATCGTTGATAAGTGGGCTGCATTTGGCTGGCATGTGATTGATATTGACGGACATGACATGGTGGCTGTCATTAACGCACTCGATGAGGCGGAAACAGTAAAGGGAAAGCCTACGGCAATAGTTGCAAGGACAGTTAAGGGCAAGGGAGTCTCCTTCTTCGAGGGAAAAGTTAAGTATCACGGTATTACTCCCACAAGTGATGAACTTGGAAAAGCATTAAAGGAACTTGAAGATAATGAATGAAAGAATTAAGAGCACAGGGCATAGAGCACAGAGCACAGAAAGAAAAGACATAGCAACTAGAGATGCATATGGAGAGGCGCTTCTGGAGCTCGGCAAAAAAAGGAATGACGTTGTTGTTCTTGATGCAGACCTTTCAGGCTCTACAAAGACAGCAAGTTTTGCAAAGGCATTCCCCAACAGATTTTATAATATGGGCATTTCAGAACAGGATTTAATCGGGACAGCAGGCGGCCTTTCACTTACAGGCAAACTGCCGTTTGCCTCTACATTTGCAGTGTTTGAGACAGGCAGGGCCTGGGAGCAGATAAGGCAGACCATCGCCTATTCACAGCTGAATGTAAAGCTTGTTGCAACCCACAGCGGCATTACTGTTGCCGAAGACGGCGCATCACATCAGGCCATAGAAGATGTAGCTCTGATGAGAGTTCTTCCCAATATGACAGTAATAGTCCCTTCAGACGGCATTGAAACAAAACAGGTCATTGCCGCAATAGCAGACTACCACGGTCCTGTATATGTCAGACTTGGCAGGTCCAAGGTGCCTGTAGTAATGCCTGAAGACTATAAATTCAGCATAGGCAAGGCACATACATATCACATAGGGAAAGATGCAAATATAATAGCAGCAGGGATAATGGTATCCGCGGCTCTCAAGGCCATGGAAATCCTGAAAAAGGAAGGAATTGATGCCGGTGTAATAAATATGTCTACTATAAAACCTCTGGACAATGATGCAGTTCTCTGCGCTGCAAAGGCTTCAGGGCTTATTGTAACAGCAGAAGAGCACTCCATTATAGGCGGGCTTGGGGGAGCAGTGTGCGAATTCCTTTCAGAGAATTATCCTGTGCCGGTAAGAAGAATAGGCATTAAAGATACCTTTGGATGCTCAGGGCCTTCTGATGAATTGATGAAATTATACGGTTTAACTGCTGATAATATTGTGAAGACAATAAAAGAGGC
>CAKKPR010000184.1 GCA_919901705.1 Thermodesulfovibrionales bacterium
TTATAATACCATGAATCAATTTTTATCATCCGCCTTCCTTCTTAAGGCTGACACTTATTTGCTCGGTAGCCCCTTCTCTTATCTCTATGTCCCTGCTGGCTTCAATAAAGCCTTCTCTGGCAATCTTTATCCGGTGTTTCCCGCCAGAGACTTTCTCGATGGTCAATGGCGTCTGACCCTTTAATGCCCCATCCAGATAAACATTGCCCCACGGTGAGGCATTTATTACCAGCTTTCCCCCTCCCCCAAACTTATATGAGACCTTAGCTGTCTGCCCTTTCGAGATATTGACCCTTGTCTCCCAGGCAGGGGAATTAGGGTTCTCAAGCCTGACCTTATGACTCCCGGCCTTTAAGTCTTCTATGGTCTTTGGAGTTGTCCCGTAAGCTTTCCCGTCAACATAGACATTGGCCCAGGGCATTGCGTTAACTGTCAATCTCCCCTCTGCCTCTTCAGCAGCCTGCCTGGGTTCAGGCACAGGAGGCGCTTTATGTTCTTCCTGAACAGTTGCCGCAGCAGGGGCAGGGGGCTCAATGGCCGGAACAGCTGTGGATGCGAAATTAATCTCAGCCACATCATCCTTTGGAACACAAAACTTGCCTGAAGGGTTATAAGTGCAATAGTTTCCCTCCTCCTCGAAATAACCGGACCATGAGAGGACGTTCCCGTTCTTAAGCGAAATGTTGACTGCCCGTCCTTCCGGCTGAGGGGCAGGCCCTTTGTTTATTGATTTAAGATTTACGGAAGACTTGATGCCGTCAAAATAAGAAAAAATCATATCCCGATTGACCCAGAAAAAATAGCCGGCTGCCGACAAACAGACAACCGCAACCAAAGATCCTATAAAAGACCCGTATGACCTCTGCTTCTTCTGTATCCGGGGTGCTGGCTTCTGAGCCTCGCGCTGTCTTAATGCAGCTGTCTGCCCGGCTGCCTGAACTGCAAGCGATTCCTTTTCAAGGGGCATGCTTATTGTCTCTTCCACCATCATCGTTTCTTTTTTTAACTCTGCCTCAATCTCAGCCTTAAATAGGCTATGCATGAACTGCTTGAGAGACAGCGCAGGATCGGCGCGAAGGAGTTCGAACAATATATTTCCAAGGTCGGCTTCCAGGTCTGATGCATTCTGATAGCGTTCTATTACTTCCCTTGCAAGCGCCTTTAACAATTTTGCCTCCAGTTCAGCCGGCAGGTCGGCATTTATGGATGAAGGGAGAGGGTCTATCTGCGCAGCCCTGACTTTTTCGAGGGTATTTATCTCTGAATCCCCCTTAAAAAGTCTTTCGCCTGTCAGCATCTCGTAAAGCACAATTCCGATGGCAAATATATCGGACCTGTGGTCAATAGTTTTGCCCCAGGCCTGCTCAGGGGACATGTAGGACAGTTTCCCCTTAAGCACCCCTGTTGTTGTCCTGGACTGTGAGCCTGCCTTTGCAATCCCGAAATCTACGACCTTTACATCGCCATCATAAGATATAAGAATGTTTTGAGGACTTACATCCCTGTGAATAATATTAAGGCTTTTCTCCATGCTGTCTTTTTGCCTGTGTGCATAGCTAAGGCCGGAGGCCACTTCCTTTGCTATAAATACTGCGAGGGTAATAGGGAATTTAATATTTTTTTCATTGCATTTTTTTAAGATGCCCCTGAGGTCTTTGCCTCTTATATATTCCATTGCAATAAAATAATTCTGCTCTATCTTTCCAAAATCATAGACCTGGGTAATGTTTTTGTGGCTCAGGCGCGCAACGAGTTTGGCCTCGGCTATGAACATATCAATGAATTCCTCGTCAGAGGATAAATGAGGAAGGATTCTCTTTATGGCAAGCACCCTCTCGAAGCCTTCTATGCCTACTTTTTTTGACTTGAATAGCTCCGCCATGCCGCCGGAGCCTACCTTGTCGAGCAGAATATATTGACCGAATTTTTCCATGTTTACTTAAATTTTACCAGTATTGCCGTGATATTATCATGTCCGCCTTTTTCATTGGCCCTTTTGATAAGTTTTTCGCAGCTTTCTTCAAGTAACCCTCCCTCACCCTCTCGCAGAGTCGAGTCTCCGACCTTTACTAAAGGAGGAAGGGAACTTTTTATTATATCAAGCATCTCGGCCTCCTCTAACATGCCTGAAAGGCCGTCGCTGCATAGCAAAAAAATATCTTCACTTATTATGCTTTCTACTCTGCAGTCGCATGTTATATCTGCGTTAATTCCTATGGCCCTTGTTATCACATGCTTCAATGAGTAATTCCTCGCCTGTTCTTTGGTAATGGTGCCGCGTCTTATTTCCTCTGCTGCGAGTGAATGGTCTTCTGTTATCTGTTCAATGCTGTTGCCTCTTATCCTGTAAAGCCTGCTGTCCCCGGCATGACATATATATGCCTTATTGTCTCTTACAAGCAGGGCGACCATTGTTGTTCCCATGCCTTTTGATGCATTGAATATATATCTGTTTGCAAGCCTCATTCCGGAAGAGATGATATTAATCTCTCTGGGGAGCGAATGGTCCATGCCGAACGGCCATGTTATTTCATGGTCCGAGAGCGCTGTTTTAATAAAATTTTTGACGGTTTCTATTGCCATGCTGCTTGCCATATCGCCGCCTGCGTGTCCTCCCATGCCGTCGGCGACAACAAACAGTCCATATTCAGGTTCGACTGCGTAATTGTCCTCGTTGCGGTGTCTTTTAAGTCCTATGTCTGTTTTCCCGCATACAAGAAAATTACTCATATATTACCTCATATATTCCTACTTCCATGGTCTTGCCTTTTATCTTCTGCATTCCTATGGAACGGGTTTTAAAAATACCTTTTACCTGCTCATAAGTTGCTTCCCCTATATAGATGCTTCCCTCAGCAGCCATTTTTTCCAGTCTGGAGGCAATATTAATTGTGTCGCCTATTGCCGTATATTCCACTCTTTTTGAGGAACCGATATTGCCGATGACGGCAGTCCCTGTATTTATTCCTATCCGGACCTCAAATTTATTCAGTTTTTTAATTTCTTTTTGTATATCAATTGCCGCCTTGACTGCCATCTCAGTATAATCCATATCGTGAAACGGGGCGCCGAATATTGCCATGGCAGCATCACCGATAAATTTATCAATACTGCCTTTATATCTGAAAACCACATCGGTTATTATGTCAAAATATTTGTTTAAAAGTCTTACTGTCTCCATGGGGCCGAGTTCTTCGGAAAGTCTGGTAAAACCTTTTATGTCTGTAAAAAGAACAGTTATCATCCTCTCGTTTACCTCGCACGTGCCTTTGCCTTTGATTATCTCTTCAACCACCTGAGGAGAATGATATCTCATCAGGCTTTGCCGCGCCTCGCGCTCTTTGAGCATCTTATCTCTGAGATTTGTCTGCTCTATGCCTATAGCTGAAATATTTCCTATAGTGGTAAGCAGGTGGAGTTCATCATGGGTGAATTGCCTGTCTGAATTCAGAATGTCAACATAAATAACACCTGTTACCCTTTCCGCTCCAAGTAAAGGGACGCACATCGCAGAACGTATGCCATACATAAAGATGCTCTCGGATTCCCTGAATCTCGAATCTCTTTTGGCATCAGCCACTAACAGGGAGATTTCTTCATCCATAACCCTGTTTATTACGGTTCTGCTCAGCATTAATTTATCTTCTTTGCCTGATATTTTACCGGCGTCTCTGGCGAGCGCAGTTTTTATGGAGCCCAGCTCCTCATCTTTCATCAGGATATATACCCTTTCAGCCTTAATATCGCCCAGAATTGTATTAGCCGTCAGATTCAATATGGAATCAATCTCTGATTCTTTTAAAATAGCCCTGCTTATCTGGTAAAGGCTGCTTAGCATCGCTGTTCGTTTTCTGAGGATATCGGGAGAGAAACCGTCATCCTTTTCTTCTATTGTGCCCATCAGAATGTCTTTTGCAGGTTTGATGATTGTTTGAAGATCCGATGTGTCAGCTTCTACAAATATGTCTTCTTTCCCTGAATCAAAAAGAAGGGTGTTGCCGCCTATGATAATGGCATCGCCGGTCTTGATGCCTGTGCTTGTGATTTTTACCCCATTGACCCAGGTGCCGTTTTGACTTCCGAGGTCTTTGATGAAATACTCGCCATTGCTTAGAAATATCTCGGTGTGATGACGGGAAACCCTTTTGTCTTCAAACGCAATATCATTGTCTGCAGCCCTCCCGATTCTGAACGGGAAATTCAGCAGCGGGTATGTCTCGCCTTTTCTTTCTCCGGATGTGATATTGAGCTTAAAAGTTTCCGGCATTGTTCATACGCTATCCAGCATATGCCCTAATTTTTTCTTTTTTGTTTTGAGGTAAAGAATATTTTTGTCATGAGGCTTTGTCTCTATCGGAACTCTTTCTACTACCTTGAGCCCATATCCCTCAAGCCCAACAATCTTCTTGGGATTATTTGTCAGCAGCCGCATCTTTCTCACGCCAAGGTCAACAAGCATCTGTGCTCCTATGCCATAATCCCTGAGGTCCGGTTTAAACCCGAGTTTTATATTGGCCTCGACAGTATCAAATCCTTTGTCCTGAAGTTCGTACGACCTTAATTTGTTGACGAGGCCTATCCCTCTTCCCTCCTGCCTCATATATAAGATAACGCCTTTCCCTTCTTTCCCTATGAGTTCCATGGCCTCATGAAGCTGTTCGCCGCAATCGCACCTTTTTGAACCAAAGACATCACCCGTAAGACACTCTGAATGTACCCTGACAAGGACCTCGTCTTCGTGTTTTATCTCTCCTTTGACAAGGGCTATATGTATGTTGCTGTCCAGTTCATTTGCATAAGCGATAGCCGTAAAATCCCCCCCAAACTCTGTAGGCAGTGTTGTTGTTGTTATGCGTTTTACAAAAAGCTCTGCCCTCATCCTGTATTTGATCAGGTCTTTTACAGTCACTATCTTCATGTTGTGTTTCTTTGAAAATTCCATGAGCTGGGGCACTCTTGACATTGTGCCGTCGTCATTCATAATCTCGCATATAACGCCTGCCGGATAAAGGCCTGCAAGCCTTGAAAGGTCAACAGAGCCTTCTGTCTGGCCGGCCCTCTGTAGTACCCCGCCTCTTTTGGCCCGCAGAGGGAAGATATGTCCCGGTTTGGAAATATCTTCCGGTTTTGTATTTGGGTTAATTGCCGTAAGTATGGTGGTTGCCCTGTCAGAGGCGGAAATTCCTGTTGTTACACCCTTTTTAGACTCTATAGATACAGTGAAGGCAGTGCCGAATGGCGAGGTATTGTCATCTGTCATCATCTGAAGTTTTAATTCCTCCACCCGTTCAGGCGTAAGAGAAAGGCATATAAGCCCCCTCCCATGCTTTGCCATAAAATTAATTGCCTGTGGTGTTACCTTCTCTGCCGCCATGCACAGGTCGCCTTCATTCTCGCGGTCTTCATCATCTACAAGAATTATCATCTTGCCTTTTGTTATGTCATCTATTGCTTCGTCTATTGTATTGAATTTATACCTTTCCATTTTCCCAGTTGTCTCCTTTAGTCTGTCATTCTGAGCGTAGCGAAGAATCTCGCCTTTAAAAATTGCGGAGACTGCCCTGAGTCTTGAGATTGCTTCGGCTTCGCCTCGCAATGACAAACGAGGGTCTCACTCCCCACAACGACATTTTTAAATATATCCGCTTTTCATCAGGGTCTTCATAAACCCCGTATCTTTATCCGCATCTTTATTTAAGAATTTTGCAACATATTTCCCTAAAATATCCGACTCAAGATTTACAGTATCCCCAACTCCCTTAAAGCCGATGGTAGTAAGTTTTGCTGTATGAGGAATTATAACAATTGTAAAACCATTACTTAATACATCAACTACCGTAAGGCTTATACCGTCCACAGCAACAGAGCCTTTTTCGACAAGAAATCTTGTTACCTTTTCCGGCGCCTCAATCCCGACCTTGAGCATATCTCCCATATTCACTTTTGAGCGGATGCTTCCTACAGCGTCAACATGCCCTGTTACAAAATGCCCGCCGATCTTTGAATCAGGCCTCAACGAAGGCTCGAGGTTAATTCTGCTGCCTGTCTTAAGGCTGCCGAGGTTTGTGCTTTGCAGTGTTTCATCAGAAAGGTCAAAGGAAAGCATATTATTGTTCTTGCTTACAACAGTGAGGCACACGCCATTTACAGAGATGCTGTCTCCAGGTTTTGCAGTTGCTGCAGATTCATCAGCCCTGAGCGAGAGCACTGCGCCGCCGCTGCGCCTCTTAACGGATGTTATCTCACCCGTTTCAAGTATCAGGCCTGTAAACAAATCACTCCCTTATATCGAGATTAAAAACAATTTTTTTCTGATACAGGCCTAAGATATCAACTGTTTCAGACCATGAGGCTCTTATCCGGATCAGGTTGCCTTCACTTACAACCTCTATATCCTTTTCTGTTATAGGAATTTTGAGTTCTTCGGCCCTTTCAGCAATCTGAGCCCTGGTCTTTTCAAGATTTCCAACGCTGATCCTTGCTAATTCCGTTGCATCGGTTTTAAGGGTTGAATATCTGTACTGCGGCATCCCGAACTGTATACCTGCATACATAGCAAATGCAATGAGCGCCGTGATAAAGGCAAACTTGAAAAATCCGTTTTCATTATTGAGCAATCCTGCCTTTTTCATTTTACCAACCTCCCTATTCTTGCAAATCTTACCCAGTTATTTTTACTGTCCCATGACCAGTACAGTATCAGCGCCTTGCCTTTTATGTCCTTACGGTCCACATATCCCCAATAGCGGCTGTCATAGCTCTGGTCACGGTTATCTCCCATAACAAAAAATTTATTCCTGGGCACAATCAAGGGCCCGAAATTATCTCTTGGTTCAATCCCCATCGGCCTTATAGAATTGTCAGTATGCTGGGCATAGGGTTCGCTTGTCTGCTTGCCGTTAACATATATAGTCTTGTTCTTTGATTCAACCACATCGCCCTCAACTGCAATTATCCTTTTAATGAAATCCCTCGTCGGGTCTTCGGGATACTTGAAGACTATTATATTCCCTTTTTCAGGTTTCGTAAATTCCAGAACCATTGTTTCAGAAAAAGGAATCTTAGTGCCGTAGAGAAACTTATTAACAAGGATATGATCTCCTATAACGAGCGTTGGTATCATTGAGCCTGAAGGGATCTTAAATGCCTGTATTATATATGCCCTTATAAGCAGCGCCAGAATAAGCGCCGTGATTATTGCCTCTGTGTATTCCCATAATAACCTTTTTTTGCTCTTCACTATTTCTCCTTAAGCGGCATTATATGTCCTGTCCTGTTAATCGTCCTGACGCAGCAAAAACAAGCCCAGCTGAACCTATTGTGCCGGCGTCGTCTCCCAGAGAGGATGGAATTATCCTTACGGCATCGGAAAGGGCTTTAAAGGTCCTTCTGGAAGCCTCTCTGATAGCCTCCTGCACATAAATGTTCCATGCGCCGATAAGCCCGCCTGTAAGTATTATAGCCTCAGGGCTCATTATATTTATTATATTTGCTAGGCCGACGCCCAGATATCTTCCTGCATCTTTAAGCGCCTCTCTTGCAAGGTTATCGCCTTCAAGGGCAGACCTGTAAATATCTTCAGGGGTAATCTTGTAAAGGTTGCCTTTGCAGCATTCTTTCAATATGCTCTCAGCGCCTTTTCCCAGCGCAGCGACAACCTTTGTATTTATTGCATTTGCAGCTGCATACAACTCAAGGCATCCGTAATTGCCGCATGGGCATTTCTCGCCATCCGCATTTATGCTCATATGCCCGAGCTCTGCAGAAATATTGGCAAGTTTTTTTTCATATACTATGCCTCCTCCTATGCCGGTGCCGAGCGTAAGGAGGACAAAATTATTGAACTCCCTGCCGGCCCCCATCCATTTTTCTCCCAGCGCTGCCGCATTGGCGTCATTTTCAATAAATACCGGCACTGAAAATTGTTTGTGCAACGCCTCCACGAAATCAATCCCTTCAACAGAATGAAGGTTTGGAGAAAGAAGCACAATGCCTTTCTTCCTGTCCAAAAGCCCTGCTATTCCAATGCCTATTCCTGCGACATCCCGTTGCGGGTCGAGCCCGGCATCCGCATACAGGCTTTTAACAGCATTTTGCAGGGTTCCCAGCACATTCCCTGAAGAGGGCTCTTTCACCTTTTTAATAACCTCTCCGGCGCTGGATATCAGAGCAGCCCTTAAATTTGTTCCACCGACATCTATCCCTATGGCATAATTTTTTGACATAACAGGTTTTGAGGCTTAAATGAAGATTTCAAATCTTAACATAAACACATTTATGGTGTAAAGCAGCATGGGGTATCCGAAAAATAGACATAGAAGGTTGTCATTGCGAGCAGGTCCCTCGCTGTCATTGCGAGCCGAAGGCGAAGCAATCTCGGTTTTTGCTCGGGATAAACTCCGCAATCTCGTCTTTTGCAATGAGATTGCCACGAACCCTTCGGGTTCTCGCAATGACAGCTAAATCAACGGTTTCATAATTCTATGTCTATTTTTCGGGGATATTCTTGACATGCAGATTAATTAACTGGTAAAGTATTTTTCTGTAATTTTACGATTTAAAATTTTAAAGAGAGAGGGGGGATATATTAATGCCCTCTATTAAAGTGCGCGAGAGTGATTCCTTTGAAAATGCCCTCAGAAAGTTTAAGAAACAGTGTGAAAGAGAAGGGATACTCTCAGAAGTAAAAAAGAGGGAGCATTACGAAAAGCCGAGTCTCAGGAAAAAGAAAAAGGCAATTGCTGCTCGTAAAAAAGCTCTCAAAAGAGTAAGGCTCACGGGAGAGAAGTAAGCCGCTTAACTCTTCTCCCGTTTAACATCAGCCCTGAGGCTCCGGAGTTTCTCCTCCATTTTTTCATAGCCTCTGTCCAGGTGATAGAGGCGGTGGATAGTGGTTTCTCCTTCTGCCCTGAGCGCAGCAACAACGAGTGAGGCGCTGGCCCTCAGGTCAGTTGCCATAACATTTGCCCCTTTCAGGTTTTTAATGCCCTTTACTGTAGCAGTGCTGCCCTTGAAACTTATATCAGCTCCCATTCTCATCAGCTCTGCAACATGCATGAACCTGTTTTCAAATATCGTCTCGGTTACTATGCTTGTGCCCTGTGCAATACTCATCAATGCCATGAACTGTGCCTGCATATCCGTGGGAAAACCCGGATAAGGCGCAGTCTCTATGTCTACGGCCCTGGGCCTCGGTTGCGAGTCGTACCGACTTGCCGGGCCCAGCACACGCACCCCGTCTTTTGCTTTTTCAAATCTGAGCCCTGCTTCCTGCAGTTTCATTATGAATCCATGAAGGTGCTCTAACATGCATCCCCTGATAGTGATATCTCCGCCTGTTATACCTGCTATGGCCATAAATGTTCCTGCCTCAATCCTGTCGGGTATTACTGTATGATTAACCGGGCTAAGCTCTTCTACTCCTTCTATCTCTATAAGACTTTCTCCTGCGCCTTCAATCTTTGCGCCCATCTTTTTCAGGGCCTCTGCGAGGTCTATGACCTCAGGCTCTCTTGCTGCATTTTCAAGAACAGTGATGCCTTTTGCAAGGGTTGCAGCCATCATAAGATTTTCAGTTCCTGTTACTGTTGAGGTATCAAAATATATCGTTGCCCCCTTTAATCTCTTTGCAGTTGCCTTTACATAACCTGCTTCCAGTTCAATCTTTGCGCCCATCTTTTCGAGTCCCATAAGATGAAGGTTTATCGGCCTTGCGCCTATAGCGCACCCGCCCGGCAGAGAGACCCTTGCGCGTCCGAATCTTGCGACCATCGGGCCCAGCACAAGCACCGACGCCCTCATCTCTTTGACCAGTTCGTAAGGCGCCTCTAAATTTTTTATCCTGTTTGTCTTTATAATGGCCCTGTGTGGTTCATAATAAAATTCTGCTCCCATATTTGCAAGGAGCCTTCCCATGGTTTTCACGTCCCTCAGGTCCGGAACCCTGCTGATTATGTTTTCTCCGGCGGCCAGTATGGAGGCTGCCATGACCGGCAGCGCAGCGTTTTTTGCGCCGCTTATCTCTATTTCACCTTTAAGCCGCCTGCCGCCTTTAATAATTAACTTGTCCATAGCAGTTTTTAGGTTCTTTCTCATTTCAAGTGGGTAATTCCCCCTTTCCGCACACAGGCGGATTCG
>CAKKPR010000185.1 GCA_919901705.1 Thermodesulfovibrionales bacterium
GAACCAAAACCTCCCCTCACCCCATCTTAGCAAAGAGGGGGTTACTGCAGGGTTACGATGTGTGCTGTTTTTCTATCTCTTGTTTTCGTTTTTTATGTTAAAATAACACGGTTATGTTTGCCCTGTTAGAAGGACGAAGAAATTCTAAAGGGGTTTACAGAGGAGATTTGATTTATGAAAAAACTTTTATGTCTGATTATGCTTATGTTCATTTGTTCCTGCGCAACAGTAAGCGTGGAGGAACAACAACAGGCGAATGCCCATTTTAAACTGGGCGTATCATATCTTAATGAGAACAATGTTCAACCGGCATTCATTGAGTTTCAGAAGGCATATGAATTCAACCCCGGGGACAAGGAAGTGCTGAATGCGATTGGAATAATATACCTCCTGAAGTTTGACGATTTTCCAAAGGCGATAGATTTTTTCCAGAAGGCCCTGAAGGTTGACCATGATTTTTCCGAGGCTTATAACAATCTCGGTTTTGCATATGAAAAATCCAGGAGGTTTGAAGAAGCAATTGATTCTTACAAAAAAGCTCTTTCAAATCTTTTGTATCGTACTCCTGAAAAGGCATATAACAATCTCGGCAGAGTATATTACAGGCTTGGACGGTATGATGAGGCAATAGATGCAAATAAAGAGGCGCTGAAGAGGGGGTCTGACTTCTATTATTCTTATTATGATCTTTCGCTTTCCTATAATGCGAAAGGTAAATATGGCGATGCAGCAACAGCCATAACAAAGGCAGTAGAGATTGACCCTTTGTACAAAGGCGATAAGGGTAAGGCTATCAATGATTTGAAACAAAGGAAACTCAGGGCAAAAGGGGACGAGGAAAAAGATATAGGTGATTATCTGGAGATACTGAAATATTAAGTAAGAAGTGGGGTTTCAACTTTTAACTTAGTTTGAACGGGGCGTAGCGCAGCCTGGCTAGCGCACCTGCCTTGGGAGCAGGGGGCCGGAGGTTCGAATCCTCTCGCCCCGACCAAAATACAAATTGAATTATTCGGTATTTAGTAGGTGGCTTATTGACAGGTAAAAGCGCCTGTAGCTCAGTTGGATAGAGCAACTGCCTTCTAAGCAGTAGGCCAGAGGTTCGAATCCTCTCAGGCGCGCCAAGTAAATTTTGCTTTGAGAAATTTACAGCTAATAGTTGTTAGTTGTAAGTTAAGATTGACTAAGAAGATTAATTTCTGTTTTACTAACAGCTGAACGCTGATTGCTGACAGCTGTTTTAATGGTGAGCGTAGCTCAATGGTCAGAGCATTGGACTGTGGCTCCAAGGGCTGGGGGTTCAAGTCCCCTCGCTCACCCCAATGCGCCTGTAGCTCAGTGGATTAGAGCATCGGCCTCCGGAGCCGAGGGTCGGAG
>CAKKPR010000186.1 GCA_919901705.1 Thermodesulfovibrionales bacterium
ATATCTTCTGAAAGCTGCTCAGGCGTTAATCCTTCGTCTTTTGCAACGAGCCTTACCTCTTCTGTGATAATTCCTTTTTTTGCCAGTTCTATTCTTGTCATTTAATCTCCTTTAGCCGTCATTCCCGCAAGTGAAGCGCGTCGGGAATCCTTCTTTCAGCCCCGGCTGATTCGCTGAGGAGAAGAAGAAAGATTCTCGCCCCGGCGAGTCGCCGAGGAGACCGGACAAGCCGGAATGACAGAAATATGGACACTATTTATCCTAACAACTTCAAAAAATATTCTGCTTTTCCTTTAATACTCTTCGCTCCAAGTATCCCCGATATCAATGCAATCCCGTCAACCCCTGCACTTCTTACATCCTTAACCTTATCCTCCTTAATCCCTCCGATAGCAAAAACAGGAATTGATATTTTAGATTTCACATTCCTAAGAGTATCACTCCCTATCGGCCTGCCATATTTAAGTTTTGAAGGCGTCTTATAAACAGGTCCGAGAGTTATAAAATCAGCGCCACTTTTCTCCGCCTCTAAAGCCTCCTTAATTCCGTGGGTTGATGCACCAATAATGAGTTTATTCCCTGCAATCTTTCTTACAGCAGAAGGAGGCATGCTGCTCTGCCCAAGATGCACACCGTCCGCCTTAACAGCAAGCGCAACATCAACCCTGTCATTGATAAAAAGTTTAGCCTTATACTTTTTTGTAATCTCTCTCATTTTATAAGCCATCTGAAGCAATTCCCTTATCTCTAAATCTTTCTCTCTCAGTTGTATCGCCTTCACTCCACCCTTCAATGCCTCTTCAACAGCTTTAAACAGTAACTGGCTGTTATTTAATAGTTTCCTGTCCGTAATCAAATAAAGTTTAAAGCCTAGCAATCTTTGTACACCACACAATGGCAGGGCATTGTGTTTGAGCGGTTTATTTTGCCGATAGTCCTAAAAGTCTCACATAATAAAGAGGCAAAATCCTCGCAGGTCAAAGACCGAGAATGAGCGAAAACATTATGTCCTGCCATAAAGCTCACAGCATTCCCTCTATCGGACTGCTTGCAGTTGCATACAATTTCTTCGGAATCCTTCCTGCCTTATACGCAAGCCTTCCCGCAATTACTCCATGCTTCATCGCAGCAGCCATTGCAATCGGGTCTTTTGCTCCTGCTATTGCTGTATTAAGCAATACAGCGTCGCATCCAAGTTCCATCGCAATTGCAACATCAGATGCAGTACCTACCCCTGCATCAACAATTATGGGCACCTTTGCCTGCTCAAGTATGATTTTTATATTGTAGGGGTTTCTTATTCCAAGACCCGAACCAATAGGCGCTGCCAATGGCATAACAGCAGCAGCCCCTGCATCTACGAGCCGCAAAGCCATAACAGGGTCATCAGTTGTATAAGGAAGAACAATAAAGCCTTCCTTTGCAAGAATCTCTGTTGCCTTCAGGAGGCCGCATACATCAGGAAAAAGAGTTTTTTCATCACCTATAACCTCAAGCTTTATCATGTCAGACACCCCGGATTCCCTTGCGAGCCTCGAATACCGCAATGCGTCCTCAACTGTATAGCATCCTGCAGTATTGGGGAGTATCTTATATTTCTTGGGATCAATGTAATCAAGAAGATTTTCTGTTTTTTTATCTATTATATTCACCCTTCTTACAGCAACAGTAACAACATCAGCGCCGGATGCCTCAATAGCCTTCCTCGTCTCCTCAAAATCCTTGTATTTCCCTGTCCCAACCCAGAGACGGGACTTGAATTCTATGCCTTTAATTACCAAATTATCTTCCATATTCTCCTCCTCCAACAAAATTCACAACCTCTATTCTATCCCCGTCTTTTAACCTGCAACTCTCATATTCAGCCTTTTTGATTATCGAAAGGTTCACCTCAACAGCAACCCTGCCGGACACAATCTTCAGTTCGTCAAGAAGCTCCTTGACTGTGCCCGCATTAGAATCAATATTATCTCCGTTTATTATCAGTCTCATAAAAATAAAAAACCGCATCCCTCAGAAAAGGATACGGTTGCCTTAAAACAAATCCCTGTTTTCCTACGCCGGCATTATCCGTATCAGGTTCAAGGGGTCTCCCGATAAGACCGGGACTCTCAGGCTATTCGCCTCCCCCAAGGGTTGATTAAGTATAGTGGAGATTTTGAATGAATGTCAAACTGAAGCGAATTTTTCAAACCATCTTACTGCATCATTAAATGAGGCTTTCCCTATTGCCATATCCAAAGTAAAACGCTCCAACTCTTTTTGAGATGTCTTAAGAGAACATCCGTTCATTTGAAGAAAAATTCCTGTTGATGTTATAGCAGTCCTTTTATTGCCATCAATAAAGGGATGATTCTTAATAAGGGATTCCATCAAAGCAGCCGCTTTATGAAATATGTCCGGATAAAGATCCTCGCCTCCGAATGTTGCCTCCGGCCGTCCAGCAGCAGACTGGAGCAGGCCGATGTCCCTAATGCCATGAGTTCCTCCGGTAGAATCAATAAGCCTGCTGTGGATAAAAAGAATCTGTTCCGATGTGAGATATTTCACTTCTTCGCAAGCTCTTTAAGCGCAGGCTCATACCTGGCAATAAACTCATTAACCTGAGAGACAAACTCTTTGTCTATGCCTTTAGGGTATTTCTTTTTCTTTAAAGGCTCAATAACAATCCTTGTCTTTGTCTCATCAAGCTTAACATCAACCTCAGTGCCTATATCGAGATTAAGAGCATCCATCACCTCCACAGGAATTGATACGCCCCTGCTGTTTCCTATCGAACATATCTTCCTATGCATCTTTCCCTCCTCTTGAATGTTATAACAAGATTATAACATAAGACTACTTTAAAATTGATATACGGTAAAGGAATGAGTCAGCTAAATAGTAGATAGAGACGGCTGCCTCTGTTTTTTTATTTCTTTACCAGAGAGCTTTAAAGTCAATTAGCAGATAGAGTTCGCAATAAAGCATATAAACTTAGCTTAATAATCAAGAGAACAACTAAGAACCACCTCAAGAATTTTGAATTTCTTCCACGAATATAAGAAGCTGGATCAATAATTATTACTGCGGGTTTATGTAAAAACTTTCTCAATTTAGCTTCGATTTGAATATTTGAATCTGGGGAAATACTACCGATACCAACATATAATAGGATGAAAATAGAAATGATGGAAATAAAAAATGATAATCCAAGAAGAAGTATTATCATAAAGTATTTATCTTATGCGCTAAACACCCGGCTCCAAAGCCATTGTCAATATTCATCACAGCAATTCCCGGCACACATGAATTAAGCATTGCAAAGAGCGCAGTCAGCCCTCCAAGACTTGTGCCATAACCAACTGAAGTAGGGACAGCGACAATAGGTTTATCAGTCAATCCGCCGACGACAGAGGGAAGCGCGCCTTCCATTCCGGCAACAACAATAATCACGCGGGCAGAAGAAAAAGACTTTCTTTTATCAAGCAGCCTGTGAAGCCCTGCAACGCCAACATCATAAACGGTTTCAACCTTACTTCCGAGAAATGAAGCTGTAACTGCTGCCTCTTCTGCCACAGGGATATCAGATGTCCCTGCTGTAAGAACAAGCACATCACCTTTTTTCTTTTTTTCTTCACCTATTGAAATCATTCCGGAAGCCGGATGAAACACAGCGCCTTTAATCTTAAGTGCGGCATAAATTTTCTTTGTTGCCTTGGTAATCAAAAAGCTTCTGCTCTTTTTGTACATTGCCCTTGCAATGCCTGTTACCTGTGCCTCAGTCTTTCCAGAAGCATAGATTACTTCAGGGACTCCTTGACGCAGATGCCTGTGATGGTCAACCTTAGCGAATGCAATGTCTTCATATGGAAGGTGTTTTAACTTATTGACGGCATCTTCCAAAGAGAGTCTTTTGTTCTTTACTAAGGCGAGAATCTTTTTTATTTTCAGCCTATCCATAAAACTCAGCCTTCAAGGTCCGGTTCATCAAATCGTTAACAGCAGCTGCAGGGCCTTTATCTTTATAGAGAACCTGATAAACCTGTTCAATAATCGGCATCTCAATATTATACTTTTTAGAGAGCTCATAAGCTGATTCCGCAGTTGCCACCCCTTCTGCAACCGTTTTTGTCTGCGAAAGTATATCTGTCAGTTTCATTCCCTGAGCGAGTTTCGTGCCGACCGTATAATTTCTTGACAAAGGGCCCGTGCATGTTAATACCAGATCCCCCAGGCCGCTCAACCCTGAAAAAGTTTCTTTTTTTGCTCCCATGGCAGAGCCCAGCCGTCTCATTTCTGCAAGCCCTCTTGTTATGAGGGCTGCCCGCGCATTATGCCCGAGCCCCAGGCCGTCTGATATTCCCGAGGCAATGGCCATCACATTTTTTAAGGCCCCGCCGATTTCAACCCCGAGCATGTCATCATGCGTGTAAACCCTGAAATGGTTATTATTAAAAACCTCCTGAAGCAGCAAACCTGTTTCTTTATCCTCTGTTGCAAGGGTTACCGCAGTGGGCATTTTCTTAATCACCTCTTTTGCAAAACTTGGACCTGAGAGTACTGCAACAGGATGGTCTGAAATCTCTTTCAATACAGAAGAAACCGTCATAAGCGTTCCTCTTTCTATGCCCTTTGCCGCACTGATAATAATTGCCTCGGCCGGCATGTAAGAAAACGCTTCTTTGAATATAGACCTGGTATGCTGTGAAGGCACAACATTTAACACATAACGCGCCTTGGCTACAGCCTCATCCATTCGATGAGTAACCTTTATATTTTCGGGGAGACTTATATCAGGAAGGTATAAGCTGTTTATCCTTGTGTTTTTTATCTCTTCAGCAAGGGATTCCTCATATACCCACAAAGAGATATCAAAATCTTTTGCGGACAGCAGATATGCCAGGGTTGTCCCCCAGCTTCCGGCGCCTATAACAGTAATATAGCTCATAT
>CAKKPR010000187.1 GCA_919901705.1 Thermodesulfovibrionales bacterium
TATTTGCGACATGAAAAAGGCGCTCACTATTTTTATAGGTTTTGTCCACGACTTTGCCGCGGGCTGCTGGGCTGCAACTGTGCTGGCTGTTTATTGGGTCAACAGGATAGAGACAGGGCAGGTGACAGGCGCCTTGTTCTTCGGGCTCAAGAAGCAGTTTTTTTACCTTGGAATTGTTTGTGTTGCTATTGTCCTGCTGGCAGGTATTGGGAGGACATTCACATATGCATATATAGGCAGTGTTTATGGAGAGGATGCGGAAAAACTCAGGAGGAAGATGCTTGTCATAAAACATATTATACTCTTTGCTGTATTCGGCCTCGGCATTTGGTGGCAGTTCACAATGGTGTTCCTGTAGGGATGACTGACGTTCGCTTTCTGTCTGAGAAAGTGTAATGCAGATAAGGACAAAACCGGTACAAAAGTTGCTTATATTTATGTTATTATTTAAACCATATGGCTAAAATCAAGAAAATACTGCTCATTACCCCGCCTTACCACACCGGTGTTGTGGAATGCGCAGGCGTCTGGCTGAACGTCGGATTTGTTTATATCGCGGGAAGCCTCAGGGCTGCGGGGTATGACCCAATTTATTACGACGCCATGAGTCATTGGCACAACTATGACGAGATCGGGAAACGGATCGAGAGCGAACGGCCTGATGTTGTCGCAACCACTGCTTTTACTGCTGAAATCGTCGATGGCCTGAAGGTACTGAAGCTCGCAAAGGAAATCAATTCTAATATCATTACGGTCATCGGCAATGTCCATCCTACCTTCTGCTATGAAGAAATGCTGAAGGATGATTCCACGCCTGTGGACTACATTGTACGCGGCGAAGGCGAAGAGACGATGGTGGATTTGATGAATGTTCTCTCTTCGGGCGGTGATCTGTCAAAGGTGAGAGGGATCGCGTACAGAGATAACGGAAACATTGTTGCAACGCCGGCGAGAGACTTCATAAAGGACCTGGATACGCTCCCGCTTGCGTGGGATTTAGTTGACTGGCCGATATATACCTACCGGACGATGAAAAATTCCAGGCTTGCGATTGTGAGTTCTTCGAGGGGATGCAGTCAGCAGTGCAGTTTCTGTTCTCAACAGTTATTCTGGCAGAGGAAATGGAGGGGCAGGAGCGCTGAAAATTTTGTGGGTGAACTGGAGTTTCTGAGAGATACTTACGGCGTCAATGTAGTGATGATTTCCGACGAGACGCCGACACTCAACAGGAAAAGATGGGATAGGATTCTGGACCTCCTGATTGAGAGAAATGTGGGCACGAAGATCCTCATGGAGACGAGGGTTGATGACATCATCAGGGATGAAGATATCATGCCGAAGTACAAGAAAGCGAATATAGACCATATCTATGTTGGGGTTGAGGCTACAACGCAGGAGACTCTGGACATTTTCAAAAAGGACATAAAGGTTGAGCAATCCAAGAAGGCGCTTGATCTTATAAACGAATACAACATAGTCTCAGAAACCTCTTTCGTGCTCGGGATGCCTGATGATACAAAAGAGAAGATAAGGGATACCGTTGAACTGGCAAAGTTCTATAATCCTGATCTTGCCTTTTTCCTTGCAATAGCGCCATGGCCTTATTCTGAGATATACCCAATGCTCAAACCTTATATTGAGGTGTGGGACTACAGCAAGTACAATCTTGTGGAGCCTGTAGTAAAGCCGAAAGAGATGACCATAGACGAAGTCAGGAAAGAACTCGGACTTGCTTCGCGCAATTTTTACATGGATAAATTAAAGAACCTTGAAAGGTTGTCACCTGAAAAGCAGGAATTCATGATAAAGGTCACAAAGCTTATTACTACAAATTCATATCTTGCAGAACATATGCAGGGAGAGATGCCTGAAGAGGTAAAAAGGTTACTGGACAAGATAACCGTTAAGACCCAAAATTAAAATTTTCGCGTGCAGGGGAAAATAGCGAGACGATTAAGAGATGAGCGAGGGGCTTGCTGTCTTTATACTGGTGAACAATTATTTCCATGACATCGCAACCGCAATGTTCCTTGCGAGCGGGGTCGCTATGAGGGTTTTGGTTAAGAATGCCGAAGGGAAGAAGACCGGCGCGGTCATCGGCTGCTTTTATGACCTACCCTGTGGTATGAGGAGGCTCGGCAGGTTTTCTCTCTACTGGATCCTGTTCGGGGGCATACCACGGATACTTGCATTCAGGGATTTTGAGCTTAAACATGCGATCAATAAAAATCAGGTGCCCGGCCTGCTCATAGAGCATATAATTGCATTTATGTTTGTTATTGGCGGAATGTATTTCTGGATAAAGATAAACTCAAGGACAAAAAATCCC
>CAKKPR010000188.1 GCA_919901705.1 Thermodesulfovibrionales bacterium
TGGGGGCAGGTTATGATGGAATATAAAATACCGATAGGCTTAACCTTTGACGACGTTCTCCTTGTGCCTGCGAAGTCGGATATACTTCCGAGAGACGTTGATATCTCAACCAGTCTCACAAAAAAGATAAAGATAAATATTCCGCTTCTGAGCGCTGCAATGGATACCGTAACAGAGTCAGAGCTTGCGATATCAATAGCGCGTGAAGGGGGCATAGGAATAATCCACAGGGCAATGTCTCCTCAGAGACAGGCTTCTGAAGTAGACAGGGTAAAAAAGTCAGAGAGCGGAATGATAATAGATCCCGTTACTATCTCTCCTGAAAAACCAATTTCGGATGCAATGGCATTGATGGAGAAATACAAGATATCAGGCGTGCCTGTTACAGTGAATGGCAGGCTTGTCGGCATACTCACGAACAGGGATTTAAAGTTTGAGACAGGAATGACTAAGCGGGTCTCGGAAGTAATGACAAGAAAAAAACTTATCACGGCTTCTGTCGGGACAGACCTTGATGCGGCAAAGGAGATTCTGCATAAATACAAGATAGAAAAACTCCCGATAGTTGATAAGGATTTCAATCTTAAGGGCCTTATTACCATCAAGGACATAGAGAAGAGGCGCAAGTACCCTCATGCATGCAAAGATAAGGTCGGGAGGCTGAGGGTCGGGGCAGCAATAGGAGTTGGCGAGGACAGCCTTTTCAGGGCAGACCTGCTGGTGAAGGCAGGGGTTGATGTTATAGCCATAGATACAGCCCACGGTCATACGACATCTGTCATAGAGGTCTTAAAGAAGGTTAAGAAAAAATTCAATATAGAAGTTATTGCAGGAAATGTTGCAACTGCAGAGGGCACGTTAGATCTTATAAGGGCCGGGGCTGATGCAGTAAAGATAGGAATAGGGCCGGGCTCAATCTGCACAACAAGGATAGTTGCAGGCGCAGGGGTGCCTCAGGTTACCGCTATAATGAACTGCGCTTCTGCGGCAAAGAAGTATAAAGTGCCGTTGATAGCTGATGGGGGCATAAAGTATTCAGGTGATATAACAAAGGCGCTGGCAGCAGGCGCACACTCTATTATGATTGGCGGCCTGTTTGCAGGGACAGATGAATCTCCGGGTGAAACGATTTTATATCAGGGGAGAAGTTACAAAGTCTATAGAGGCATGGGCTCATTGGGTGCAATGGAGCAGGGCTCGAAAGACAGGTATCAGCAGTCAGGCGTGGAAAGCAAAAAGCTTGTTCCTGAAGGAGTCGAGGGAAGAGTTCCCAACAAGGGCCCATTGTCACAGAGCATTCATCAGCTCATGGGCGGGCTTCGTTCAGGCATGGGTTACTGCGGATGCAAGAGCCTCAATGAACTGAGGCAGAAGTCAAGGTTCATAAGAATCACTAACGCCGGACTCAGGGAAAGCCATGTCCACGACGTTGTCGTCACAAAAGA
>CAKKPR010000189.1 GCA_919901705.1 Thermodesulfovibrionales bacterium
ATCCCTGACCCTGATTACTTTAAGAATGTGCGGGAACTCTGCAATAAAAACAACCTGCTGCTTATACTGGATGAGGTTCAGACAGGAATGGGGCGAACAGGAAAGCTCTTTGCTTACGAACATTATAACGTTACCCCTGATATAATGACCCTTGCAAAAGGCCTTGGCGGCGGTGTGCCGATAGGCGCCATGCTGGCTTCTGATAAGGTTGCATCAGCGTTTGTGCCCGGCTCTCATGCCTCGACATTCGGAGGCAACCCTCTGGTGTGCACGGCGTCAATAGCAACGCTAGAGACGCTTCTTGAGGATGGATTTTTGCTGGACCAGTGCAAAAGGATGGGCGAATATCTCAGGAAGGAGCTGAAGAATCTTCAAAAAGAATTTTCGAGCGTGATAATTGATGTAAGAGGCAAGGGGCTTCTCATAGGGATGGAACTTACAAGGGATTGTTCAACTATTGTAAAGTCATGCATGGAGAAGGGGCTTCTGCTGAACTGTACAGCAGGAAATGTGTTGCGTTTCACTCCGGCGCTGATAGTGCAGGAGAAAGATATAGACCATATGCTTGATATATTGGGCAATGTGCTCAGCAGTTTATCGTAGGACAAGGCAAGAACGAGGAACGTTTTGAAATGAAGAGAGACTTCTTAACATTACTGGACCTGTCAGCAAAAGAAATATCCGCGCTTTTAAAAAGGGCGATTGATATGAAGTCAGGCATAGACGCCAATAAATGCCCGTTGATAGGAAAGAGCATAGGGCTTCTTTTTGAAAAGGCCTCTACAAGGACAAGGGTCTCATTCGAGGTAGGGATTTATCAGCTTGGCGCGCATCCGATATATTTAAATCCTAACGAGATACAACTCGGCAGAGGAGAAACCATACCCGATACTGCAAGAGCGCTCTCCAGATACCTGGATGCCATTGTGATAAGGACCTTCGGGCATGCCCTGCTTGCTGAATTTGCATCGCATTCTTCGGTGCCTGTCATAAACGGGCTCAGTGACCTGCATCACCCCTGTCAGGCGCTTGGTGATTTGATGACTATTCTTGAGAAAAAAGGCCGCCTGAAGGATATTCGCATTGCGTATGTCGGAGACGGCAATAATGTTGCAAACTCACTTATTGAGGCGGCGTCGGTGACCGGGATGAACCTTACCATTGCATGCCCTGAAGGCCATGAGCCTGATCCTGAGGTGCTTGAAAGGGTGAGGGCTGCTGCAAACAGTGAGATACTTATTTTGAGAGAGCCCAAAGAGGCTGTGGGACGGGCAGATGTGGTTTATACTGATGTCTGGGTCAGTATGGGACAGGAAAAGGAATCCAAAAAGAGGAAAAAGAGATTTAAAGATTATCAGATAAACAGCAAAATACTTTCATGCGCTAAAAAGGATGTAGTTGTTCTTCACTGCCTGCCGGCGCACAGGGGCGAGGAGATAACTGACGAGGTTATGGATGGACCTCAGAGCGCTGTATTTGACCAGGCAGAAAACAGGCTCCATGCGCAAAAGGCATTGCTCGAGCTGCTGGTTTCATAGCCGTAAGTTTTTTTGCCCTGTTTTTCCACTTGACCCCTCGACCCCTTGAACCCTTGTAGTTAAGCCTTCCCCGCTTGCAGACTTCCGCTCTTCCGCGTTAATGTTGCTATTGCATTTCTCCAATAAAAATGAGTAAGATTGAGGGCAATATTGATGAGCAAACTAACCAAACTTTTAAACCAGATTTTAAAGGGGACTTCGGATGCCAATATACCATTTGAAGGTCTATGCAGTCTGTTAAAGAATATTGGTTTTGATATGAGAGTTCGCGGCAGCCATCACATTTTCACAAAAGATAATGTGGAAGAAATACTGAACCTGCAACCCAAGGGCGCCAAAGCCAAACCTTATCAAGTTAAGCAGGTTCGTAGTATAATAGTAAAGTACAGATTAGGAGAGAAAACAGATGAATAAATATGAAGTGATCATATACTGGAGCGATGAAGACCATGCGTTTATAGCCGAGGTTCCCGAATTGCCCGGGTGTGCAGCAGACGGCGCAACATATCAGGAGGCTCTGGCCAATGTTGAGATTATCATTAAAGAATGGATTGAAACCGCCAAGGAACTGAGGCGTTCAATTCCGCAGCCCAAAGGGCGGCTGATGTTTGCATAAAAACGCTTCTTTTTGCCCTGTTTTTTCACTTGACCCCTTGACCCCTTGAACCCTTGTAGTTAAGCCTTCCGCTCTTCTGCACTTGCCTGCTTGCTTACTTGCTCACTATATGGCTGCAAACTTGCTTGTAACTAATTAAGAAGTGGGTGTGGAAATATACGGGAAGTGGAACTTGGGTTTTTCGGGGTTTTCTTTAAGTATGTACAGTACAGACAGAAGTTATTTTTTACTGTGCGCAGATGATACGCTTTTTATTACTTCCAGCAGCGGCAGATTAAGTTTTTTAGCAAG
>CAKKPR010000190.1 GCA_919901705.1 Thermodesulfovibrionales bacterium
CCTATGGTCTTATATTAATAGCAGCGATGCTTCTTTTTTTCACCCTCAGGAAGGTTTCAATGCCCCTGCATTACGATATAGGCGACAAGTCAGCGTATACGTAATTGTGTTGTGTAAGAGACTTTCTATATATCTATATTCCTTGCCTCTAATGCATGCTTTGTGATGAAGTCTTTTCTCGGCTCGACCTGATCGCCCATAAGAATGGTGAATATCTCATCAGCCTGGACTGAGTCCTCTACTGTGACCTGAAGGAGTGTTCTTTTCTCAGAATCCATCGTTGTCTCCCATAGCTGTGAGGGATTCATCTCTCCAAGCCCCTTGTAACGCTGTATTGTCAGTCCCTTCTTGGCTACAGCAAACACGTGCTCAAGTAACTCTGTGCTTGAATTCAGTTCTTTCAGCCCTTCTTTGGTCTCTGCCTTATAAGGCGGCTCTCCGAGGTCTTTTATAATGCCGTAAAGATTTTCAAGCTCCTTGAATTCAGGAGATGACAGGAAGTTTGTATCTACAAGGATTTTGCTGTTATGCCTTTTAATCTCAACGCTGTATGCCTGATGTTCCTCGTCAGAATTCACTTCGCCTGCAATGATATTAGGCACTTCTTTCTGTATAACAGCTGATAATCTTTCGACCGCTTTTTGATTCTTCAATATCTCTTTATTCACCCCTGCCTTTAGAATAAGCTTTAAGACATCAGGGTCTTTTCTCCTTCTGTTAAACCATTCCATTAATTTCTCAAACTTTGAGAGCCTTTTTAAAT
The DNA here is from genome assembly GCA_919901705.1 of Thermodesulfovibrionales bacterium. GTDB lineage: Bacteria > Nitrospirota > Thermodesulfovibrionia > Thermodesulfovibrionales > UBA1546 > SCSY01. The sequence continues at coordinate 764 of CAKKPR010000190.1, forward strand.
GCGGAATTAACGCCTTGCCCTTTACAGCCTGCCCTCTTACAGGCATCTCGAGGTCATCTGCTGCAAGCTCAAATAGCATGTTCTGCATCTCTGTCTCGTTCTGGATATATTTTTCTGTCCTGCCTTTTTTCACTTTAAATAAAGGCGGCTGGGCAATATAAAGATAGCCGTTTTCTATAACCTGGGGCATCTGCCTGTAAAAGAATGTAAGAAGGAGTGTCCTTATGTGCGCGCCGTCAACATCTGCGTCTGTCATGAGTATAACCTTGTGATAACGGATCTTATTTATATCAAAATCTTCCGTGCCGATGCTGGTTCCAAGCGCTGTTATAAGTATCCTTATCTCTTCTGAGGCAAGCATCTTGTCAAACCTTGCCTTTTCAACATTGAGTATCTTTCCCCTGAGAGGCAGTATGGCCTGCGTGCGCCTGTCACGTCCCTGTTTTGCAGAGCCTCCTGCAGAGTCCCCCTCAACAATAAAAATCTCCGAAAGTGCAGCGTCTTTCTCAGAACAGTCGGCAAGTTTTCCGGGAAGTCCTGTATCCTCAAGCGCCCCTTTTCTCCTGGTAAGCTCCCTCGCCTTTCTCGCTGCCTCTCTGGCCCTTGCAGCCTGAACAGCCTTCTCTATTACCTTTCTTGCAACAGAAGGGTTTTCCTCAAAATAGGCCCCGAGAGTCTCATTTACAATTGACTCTACTATCCCTTTCACCTCGCTGTTGCCGAGTTTCATCTTGGTCTGTCCTTCAAACTGAGGATTGGGGAGCTTTACGCTGATTACTGCTGTAAGCCCTTCCCTTATATCCTCTCCTGAGAGGGCTGCATCCTTGCCGTTTTTCAGAACTCCCGAAGAAGTCGCATAGTTGTTTGCTGTCCTTGTAAGGGCAGATTTAAATCCAATAAGGTGTGTTCCGCCTTCTTTTGTGTTTATATTGTTTGCAAAGGTAAATATATTTTCTGTGTAAGCATCATTATACTGAAGCGCTATCTCAGCCGTAACCCCGTCTTTTTCTCCTGATATATATACAGGCTTTGGATGCAATGACGTCTTATTTTTATTCAGATGTTCGACAAAAGAAACTATGCCGCCTTTGTAATGGAACTCCTGTGTTTTATCTGTGCGTTCATCATGTATGGAGACCTTAAGCCCGCTGTTAAGAAATGCCATCTCTCTTAACCTCTGGGAAAGAACATCATAGCTGAATTCAGTTGTCTCCTCAAATATCTCAGCGTCAGGCTTAAACGTAATCTTCGTCCCTCTGCTTTTTGTCTTCCCGACAACAGTAAGCGGGCCTGAAGGTTTGCCCCTGTCAAAATGCTGCTGAAATACCTTCCCGTTTTGTTTTATCTCCACCTCGAGCCATTCAGATAACGCATTGACAACCGATACCCCAACTCCATGAAGTCCTCCTGATATCTTGTAAGCCTTTGACTCGAACTTCCCGCCTGCATGGAGCTCTGTCAAGGCTATCTCTGCTGCTGTGCGGCCTTCCGGGTCTCCGGGATGCTGGTCTGTAGGTATTCCCCTGCCATCGTCTATGACTGTACAGCTTCCGTCATGATGAAGCATCACCTCGATGTTCTTGCAGAACCCGGCGAGGGATTCATCAACGCTGTTATCCACAACCTCATACACAAGGTGGTAAAGCCCTTCAGGGCCTGTTGAGCCTATATACATTGCAGGCCTTTTTCTTACAGCGCTAAGGCCTTTTAGTATCTTTATGTCCTCTGCGCCGTAGGACTCTTTTTCCTGTTGCTCGTCGTTTCCGGCCTCGTTAATCTGTTCTTTTTCTTCCATTACTTCCTCTCTCTCACTCATGATTCATGATGCATGATCCATGATGCACGATACTCATTTCCTGATTTTTTATCGTGAATCTTGCATCGTGTATCTTGTATCTTTTTTATACCCTCATCGGCATTATCACACATTTATAGTTATCATTGCCTTCTTCTTTTAAAAGCGTAGGGCTCAATGGGTCCTGAAGTTCAAAGACAATCCTGTCTCCGGACATGGCATTCAAGGCATCCAGCAGATACTTTGCATTAAAACCCAAAGAAAGCGGCTCGCCTTTATATTCTATTTTGACTTCATCCCTTGCCTCCCCGAGGTCCGGGTTTGAAGCTGAAACTGCCAGAGACCCATCAGCAAAATCTGCTTTTATGGCATTGCTTTTCTCCCTGCTCATTACAGAGACCCTTCGAAGCGCTTTTACAAAATCTTCCTTATTGATTGCGATCTTCTTTTCATTGCCTGAGGGAATTACCTGTTCATAGTTTGGATATGTGCCTTCTATAAGTCTTGTCAAAAACTGCACGTCTTCTATCTTGAACATCACATGGCTTTTCCCTATAACTACTGTCAGTTTTTCAATGTCCCTGTCAAGAAATTTCCTGACCTCTGCCGCTGCCTTTCTGGGAACTATAACCTTTTTCTCTTCTTTTAAAGGGGTGTCTATCTTCCTGCTTATACAGGCCAGCCTGTGACCGTCTGTGCCAACAACATTTATTTCTTCGCTGCCCTGCCTTGCATGAAACAAAAGGCCGTTCAGGGTATACCTTGTATCGCTTTCTCCTGCCGCATAAAGGCTTTTCTCTATCATCTCTACGAGATTTTTTGTATCCATCTGCATCTCTTCTGCGTTTTCCATCCCCGGCCATGCAGGAAACTCGTCTGCTGAAAGACAGGCAAGTTTGAATTTACTCATTCCTGCGCTAACCTTGAGCCAGTGCCCATCCTCAGACTCCATTGTTATGTCTCCGTCCACCTCTTTCACTATCTCAAACATCTTCCTTGCGGGAATGCAGAGTTTCCCTTCTTTTTCAACTTTTATCTCAAGAGGTTCTTTTATTGCTGTCTCAAGGTCTGTAGCAATTATATATGACTTCTTTTTGCCTGCATCTAAAAGAAAGTGGCTCAATACCGGCATCGTATTCCTTTTTTCGACGATGTTCTGGATATTCGAAAGTTTTTCCTGCAGTTCTTCCTTGGATACGCTCAGCTTCATGTCCCCTCCTAAATTAAGGTTTTATTTTATGCAACAGGGTTTCTATCATCCTGTTAAAATTCTCGTCTTTTGATTTTTTATATTCTACCTGCTTACAGGCATAGATAACGGTTGCGTGGTCTTTGCCACCCATGTTTTTCCCTATGTCGCTCAGAGAACCTCCTGTAAGCTGCTTGCTCAAATACATTGCTATCTGCCGCGGCAGCGCCACTTCTTTTGTCCTCTTTCTGGCCTTTATGTCCTGCATTTTCAGGCCAAAGTATTCACAGACAGTTTTCAGTATATGTTCCACTGTTATTGGCTTTTCATCATCCCGAATAAAATCCTTCAGTATATTTTTTGCCATCTCTACGTCTATAGGGCTGCCTGTCAGCGCTGCCTGTGCCCCGAGTCTGATCAGGCCCCCTTCAAGCTCCCTGATATTTGTTTTTATTTTAGCTGCAATAAAATTGACAACATCTTCTTTCAGGTTTATCCTTTCCATTGCCGCTTTCTTGTGGATAATTGCAACACGGGTCTCGAATTCCGGAGCCTGTATGTCAGCAATAAGCCCCATACTGAAACGCGACCGCAACCTGTCTGTAACAGACTTTATCTCTTTGGGCGGCCTGTCGCTGGAAATAACTATCTGCCGCTGTTTCTCGTAAAGTGTATTAATTGTATAGAACAGTTCTTCCTGTGTCTGCACCTTGTTTTCCACAAACTGAATATCGTCTATGAGCAGCAGGTCAACGTTTCTGTATCTTTTCTTCAGCTCCTCGGTCTTTCCGTGTCTTATTGCAGATACAACCTCATTTGTAAATTGCTCTGAGGACACGTAAAGCACATTGTAATCGTGCTTGCTGTCTATAACATTGTTGCCTATCGCGCTTATTAAATGTGTCTTCCCTAAGCCAACGTCTCCATAAATAAACAAAGGGTTATAAACCTTGCCGGGGCTGTCTGAGACAGCCTTTGCCGCTGCCTGAGCAAACTGGTTGCTGGGCCCGCTTACAAAGTTCTCAAATGTATATTTGGGATTAAGGTATATTCCTCTGCTTGCAAGCCTGGTCTTTCTGTTTTCAAGTTTAGCCTCCATCCTTTTTATATCAGGAGCTTCTTTTTCTGATATATTATATTTCAAAGTTACGGGATGGCCCAAAATCTTCTCTATCACCTCGTTTACGAGAATGGGATAGTAGTCTTCTATCCACTCTTTGAAGAACCTGTTTGGAACCGCTAAGGTTACTTGCTGTTCTTTTATCTGAAGCGGTTTTATAGGCCTAAACCATAATTCAAATATATTGCTTCCTACCTTCTCTTCTATTATGGAAAGACTCTTCTCCCAAATTTCTTCTATTGTCATTTGTTTGCCTTTTAGTTATTAACAACTTATCAACAGATGTTGGTAAGTCCCCCTTTGTGGTCAGATATTATATCTTATATTCGCAAACACAAGCAAGAAACCTGTTGGTATATCTGTTAATATTTTGTTCTTTTTTTCATCGGTATATTTTGTTTAAAAAATCATCTTAAAATTACTTACTTTATCAACACTAAAATCTGTTTTAAATCTACACTCAGACAAAGATTTACACTTATTAACACTGCCTACTACTACTACTATAAATATAAATATCTTATAGAAGAAGTAGAGGCTATACCTTTCCTTTTCTATTTTTCAAAGATTCCTTTATAAATTTATCAATGTTACCGTCAAGCACGGAATCCACATTGCCAATTTCCAACCCTGTTTTGTGATCCTTGACAAGACGATACGGCTGAAGTACATAAGACCTTATCTGACTGCCCCACGCTATATCCTTTTTATCACCAATTATTCCCTTAAGCTTGTCTTTCTGCTCCTTCAGTGACAGAGCAAAAAGACGTGCCTTCAGGATCTTTAGGGCTGTTGCCTTGTTTTTATGCTGTGAACGTTCATTTTGGCATGTTATGACAATTCCTGTAGGCATATGAGTCAATCTGACAGCAGATGAAGTTTTATTTACATGCTGGCCACCTGCTCCAGAGGCCCTAAAGGTATCAATTTTTATCTCATCCGGTTTTATTTCAATGTTTATGTCTTCTTCTATTTCCGGATAAACAAGCACAGCAGCAAAAGAAGTATGCCGCCTTTTATTTGCATCATAAGGAGAAATCCTTACAAGCCTGTGCACGCCGGCCTCTGTCTTCACAAAGCCATATGCATAAGGTCCATTCACTGTTATGGTTACGCTCTTAATTCCCGCTTCTTCACCTGGTTGAAGATCAACAATCTGAGCGTTAAATTTGTGCTGCTCTGCCCAACGGAGATACATTCTCATTAACATCTGTGCCCAATCCTGGCTCTCTGTTCCGCCTGCGCCGGGATGGATAGAGATAATAGCATTGTTTTTATCCAGCTCTTCCGACAGGAGGTGTTTGAGTTCCAGATTTTCGAGTTCTTCGCGAAGGGTTTTGGTATCTTGCCGGATCTCCTGCAAAAAGACATCCCCCCCTTCTTCGTCGAGTATCTTTATGGATTCTTCAAGGTAATCCAGTTTATAAGAGGCAGCCTCAAAGGGTAAAAGAATATCTTCAAGGTAGGCCTTTCTTTTTTGCAGAGTGTGCATCTTTTGAGGCAAGTCCCAGACAGATGCTGAAGAAAGTTTTTGGTTTATATCCTCTATTTCTTTCTGAAGAACTGCAACATCAAAGATAACCTCTAAGGGACTCAGCCATTGCCCTTAAAAATGAGAGTTCTTCTTTAAGTTCAGCCTGAAGCAGCATATTACCTCCATTTGGTCGTAGACCGGGAAAAATTTACTAACAACAAAACTGTTGTCACAATACACAGATATGAAAAAAGGTCGCCATATCTGGAATATATACTACGCGTCTTATCCGTCATCAGATCTGCGGTTATGACAGTTTTCCGGAATAACGGCGTTGTTTCCAGTATCATGCCTCTGCTGTCAATGAAACCTGATATCCCGGTATTGGCAGCCCTTATCAAAGGCTTTCTGTTTTCAACAGCACGGAATACCGCAACGCTGAAATGCTGATATGGGCCTGCTGTTTTTCCAAACCAGGCATCATTTGTTATTGTTACCATAAAGTCTCCGCCCCTGGAATAAAACTTTCTCACAAGGCCGGGGAAGACTATCTCATAACAGATGAATACACCAAAGCTCCCATGAGGTGTTTCAGCCCTGATGTAATGTTCACCTGGAATATAATCACCTATTCCTGCAACAAGCTTGTCCACGAAAAACAGGAGTTTTCTCAGTGGGACATATTCACCAAACGGGACCAGATGTATTTTATCATAAATAAAAGTTGGTTTTCCATCAGGAGCGAGAAGAACGGCGCTGTTTGTCAGGATATTTCTGTTATCTGTTGCGGAAGGCTCTTTTACAAGGACACTTCCGAATAAAAGATATGTTTGTAATGTCTGCTGGGCGTCAATTAATTCCTGGGTAAAATCCCTGTCATAGTTGAAATAAAAGGGGACCGCGGTTTCCGGCCATACGATTAAAGAAGGCAATAAATTATTAGCGGCTTGCGATAAATCCTTGTATGTGTCAAAGACCTCGCGCTGGTAAGCGATATCCCATTTTCTATCCTGCTCAATGTTGCCCTGAATAATACTTACGCGGATTGATTTCCCCGGGCGGTTTTCGGTAAGGCGCAAATGACCGTAGACAAAGACAGCGCTTATGAAAACAGAAAGCAGCAGAACGCCGGTTATTGAATGCGAAAGTGAAAACAACGGCATAGTGCGAAGCCGTCTTTTAATTATGAAAAAATCAGCGAGGACGCCGTTTACAGAAAGGACCAGAAAAGACACGCCATAAATTCCTGTAATGTCGGCAAATTGAATTGCATGCAAAAAATTGTATTGGGAATATCCAATGCTCGACCACGGGAACCCGGTGAGTGCATATGAGCGGATAAACTCAAGGGTTACCCACAAGACAGGCGCAAGGAAAAGGGCCGGAAGCCGCGTGGTTGCTATCTTCCAGGAAAAAAGCACTGCAAATATTCCGGTGTAAAGGCTCAAATACATGCAGAGAAGAAAGACGATTGCAAGGCTGGGTATGAGCGGAATACCGCCATAATGGTTTATTGAATGGTATATCCAGTACAGGGTGCCAAAAAAATATGGGATGCCCATGAAAAAACCTGCACGAAATGCCGCGGAAGGCTTTTTATTAAGGAGGGAAAGCAAAAAAGGCGTAAGGGCGACCCATGCCAACGGGAAGAAGTCGAATTTTGGAAAACAGAAGATGAGCAGAACCCCTGAAAGGACAGAGGGTCCATAAAGAAAGAATTTATCCGCTATAAATTTTCTCATGCCTTGACAATAAAAAAGTTAAAAGTGTAAAGTTAAAAGTTAAAAGTGAACTGAGCAAGGTTGCATTTAAGATTTAACCTATAACTTTTAACTCTAAACTTAATCATACGGGCAGTTAGCTCAGTCGGTAGAGCAGAGGCCTGAAAAGCCTCGTGTCCGCAGTTCGATTCTGCGACTGCCCACCATGATTTTATTCTTATATTCATCTATGAGTCAAGGGAATTGCATTCAGCAATTCATGTGAATCCAGGTTATCAAGAAGTTTATAAGTAGAACCATGTAATTAGTAACCGAGAAACAAATAGTCGCGATTTACCCTGTTAGAGAGGTGAAGGTCTTCTACCGCGGTTTACTCAGGCAACACAGATCGGGTCTCAATGGCAGGGAGATACATTAAGAACTCTGTACCCTTTTCAGTCTCACTATAAAAATTTATCCATCCGCCATGGTTTTTGACCACAGAGTAAGT
>CAKKPR010000191.1 GCA_919901705.1 Thermodesulfovibrionales bacterium
CATGGCATCATTTTATATCTTCTCGAAGGGTATGGTCAATCTAAAAACTTCTTTTATCTCAAACTCAAAAACGCCAGCGCCTCGACATGGTAGGTATTCGGGAAGAAATCAATCATACGGAGGGAATCTATATTATATTTCTCATTAAGCTTTTTAAAATCCCTCGCCAGCGTTGCAGGGTTGCAGGAGACATAGACAATCTTTTTGGGAGAAAGGTCAGTAATCTTCTTCATAACCTCTGATGTAAGCCCGGGCCTCGGCGGGTCAAGAAACACAATGTCAAACTTCTCATTTATCTTATATTTCTCTGCGGACGATTTTATGAACCTGCAATTTTTTATGTTGTTCAGGCCTGCGTTTCTCTGCCCGTCTTCTACTGCATGAGGGTTTTCCTCTACCGCAACGACCTGTGAGGCATGAACTGCAAGGGGAAGTGAAAAATTCCCTGCGCCTGCATACAGGTCAAGAACCCGTATGCCGTCTAACGGCTGGAGTTCATTTACAATGAGTTCAACAACCTTTTTATTAAGATTCCAGTGCGCCTGAAAAAAACTCCATGGTGTAATTGTATATTGCAGGCCGTTAAGGTCAAGCCTTATGTAGTCCTTGCCTATTGATTCTCCGTTTCCAAAGGCAATGCCTGATAAGCCAACGCCTGCCATCAGGTTTTCCATATCCGCTGCAGATGACTTTGCTTTAACCAGAGCAATTCCTGTATCGCCGTATGATACATGGATTTCCTTAAGCCCTGATAATTTCATGCCCTTCGCCTGCCTGAGGACAAGGTTAATCTCCTGTATCATCAAAGGGCATTCTTCAATAGCAACAACGTCTCTTGTGCCTTCTCTGTAAAAACCTATTTCGCCTTTGGGAGAAATTTTAAACTGTGCCCTATGCCTGTAATGATAATCCCTTTCTGTAAGCGCCTCAGACAACGATGCCTCTATCCCGCCAATTCTCTGCATTGAGTCAAGAAGGATTTCTTCCTTCATCGAAACCTGTTTATCGTATGAGATAAACTGAAGATGACAGCCCCCGCATATCCCGAATACAGGACACGGCGGGGTTATCCTGTAAGGCGAAGGTTCCAGGATATTCGTAACTGTTCCGATGGAATAATCCCTTTTCTTTTCACTGATGGAAACCTCGACAACCTCATCAGGTATTGCTCCCCTGATAAAGATTACTCCGTCTTCCCGCGCAATTACATAACCGCCATAAACCGGAGACTGGGCTTTTATCACCAAAGACATTACTCTTTACTCAGAAGTTTTTTTATCGTATTTTTCAGCTCCTCAAGATCCGCTGATTTTACTATATACGCCTCGGACGCCCACACAGCAAAATCATCCCTGTAGTCGTAGGCAGTGGACATGATAATCGGAAGCCTCGGTTTTTTCTCCTTCATCTGCCTCAGGAGTTTTATCCCGTCAATATCAGGCATCAGGATATCAAGAGTGACAAGGTCAAAATTTTCCTGAGTAAATAATTCCATCGCCTTTGCTCCTGACTCTGCAATAACAACCTCGTAACCCTCTTCTTCCAGTTCTTCCTTGTAAAGTTTCTGGATATGAAGATCGTCATCAACCACCAAGATTTTCATATTCCCTCCT
>CAKKPR010000192.1 GCA_919901705.1 Thermodesulfovibrionales bacterium
CATGTCCTACCTGCGGCAGGTGCAATATTAATCTGAAAGGGCTTGCTGCGAAGGTCGAATCAAAATTAAAATTAATTGATAAACCGGTAACAGTTGCTGTGATGGGATGTATTGTCAACGGTCCCGGTGAGGCGAGGGAGGCTGATTTTGGAATAGCAGGCGGAAAGGGCAGGGGCATTCTTTTCAAAAAAGGGAAAATAATAAAGACAGTAAAAGAAGATAGACTCCTTGAAGAATTGATTAAGGAGATTGAAGGTCGTTGCGACTCGAAACCGAGCTGATATTGTCTATTTCCCGATAAGTCTGGTAATATTATTAAATTAAAAAAAGGGAGGGCATCATGGCAGATATCGTTAAGGTAGCAATAGTGGGTTGCGGAAGGACAGGGCAGCCATTGTTAAAGGAGTTGAAGAAGCATAAATATATCAAGGTCGTAGGTGTTGCTGACATAAACGAGAAATCACCCGGAATGCAGTTTGCTAAAAAGAGCAGGATACCGACCACAAAGAATTTTACGGACCTCGCGAAAAAAGGCAAGAATGTAGACATGATTATTGATGTCTCAGGCAATAAAAAAGTAAGGGACACATTGAAAAAGTATTACAAGAAAACCAAGAATACACATACAATAATCGTACATGAGCTTATAGTAAGGCTTATTATGTCAATGTCTCAGAGACTCGGAAAGCTTGCAAAGACTTATCACCCGAATATCAAGGGGATTTAAAAAAGGTTATTTAAAACAACGGGAATCGGGCCTTCTCTGTTTATTGAAGCTTGGTTGTTAAAAGGTCAGCCCTTTTTATAGAGCTGAGAAGATACTCTTTAAATTTCGAAGGCAGCAGCCATTTGATGCCAAGCTTTTCAGCCCATTTTATTATCCCCTGGTCTGCGGTTACGAGCAGGGCGTCAAGTTCCCGCGCAAGCAGTATCAGGTCCACATCTTCCTTGCTGTCAATGATTCCCTCTCTCAATGCCTCCCTGTATTTTCTTCGAAGGTCTTTAATAGTATCTTCTTCCCCTGCTTTAGTGACACCCCTTACGGCCTTTTCAGCCACCCTGAGCCCCTTATTTATCCTTTCTCTAATGTCCTCAATAAGTTCATAAAGCAAAAATGCAGGGCATGTGAGCTCATATTTTTTGGGAGGTTTCTGGTGAAGGATAACCAACAGGTCTCCCGATATTTTTTCAGGCTCAATAAAGTTAAGCAGTTCCTCAAATATGGACGGCGGCATATAAAACTCAAGTAAATACGCCTGCAATGCCAGGGACAGGAAACTTTCGAATGCTTCCGTGGGTGTTCTGCCGAAACTATCACGCACATCAGGGTTGACAAAGAGGCTTGTATCCAGGACAACAGCCTCTTTTTTAAATCTTGCAGGTGCCATGTATATTGAAGGTAGAGGTGTTCCAGGTGTTGCAACTCGGGCACCTGCCGGACCATTCCTGTGAGTGGTATCCGCAGGTTGAGCACCAGTATGGAAGCCTGAAAGCCATTTTCATATCAACAGCCTTTTTGAATTCTGTTACAGCCCTGTCACATTGATCACGTTTGAGATAAAGGTCGCCCATTATTTGATAAAGTTCCGGGGAGGCCATTCCGCTTGCATCAACATAGGTAAAAGTCTCAAATGCATCGTCTATCATCTCAAGCCTGTAATAGAGTTTTCCAAGCAGGAACCTAAGGGTATGGTTCTGTGGTTTTTTTGCCAGGCTGTTCTCGTATAGCCTTATGAGCCTTGAGGGCTCTCCCAGGCTTATAAGAAGGTCTTCAAGCCGTGCAAGGATTATCATGGATGATGTCTGCTCATAGCTTTTTTCAAGGAAATCTACTGTATCTTCAGACTCTCCTTCCCTGAGCATCACCTCTGCAAGTCCAAGATATGCAGGGATGAAATCTCCGTTCAGCTTCAAGAGTGTCCTGAATGTCTTTTTTGCTTTTTCTATCTCTCCGTGCTCAAGACTGTGCCTGCCATATTCGTATTTATAGCCGAGGAGATTAGTCTGTTCTCTCTGGCGGTCTTTTTCAGTATGCTCATGTTTTAGTATTGTCTTCTGCACATCTATGAGTTCGTCCCACTTCTCATCCCTCTCGAGGATAGCTCTTTTTTTGTAGAGTGCACTAAGGTTGTCAGTATCTATATCAAGGATCTTTTCTATGTAGTTCAAAGCGTCAGCCCATCTGCCTGTTTTTTCCATAAGACTTTCCAGAGAGAAAAGCACCTCAAGGTTTTCAGGATTAACTGAGAAGGCCTTATTGTAGAAATCCGCTGCCTTCTGATAGCCTTCCTCGGCAGCTGCAATATCTCCAAGCCTGAGAAGGGCATTAAGATGTTTTGGTTCTTCGATAAGGATGCTTTCAAGCGGTTTTTTGGCCTCGTCTTCATCATGGGCAAGGAGGGCATTCAGGGCATTTGAATACAGTTCCTGAATCTTTGCCTCTTTCTTCTGCCTGCGCTGATACTGCCAATTATCGATAAAACGTTTTGTATCTCTTATCGTGAAGGTGATGAGCATTGCAAGGGCGCCGGCAACACATGAAAAGAGTATCAGGGCTATCTTGGGAGTCTCATATGTATTATCAAAAGGTATTTTGATTGTTGTTATTTCCTGGTTGACATATGCAAAGCCCCCAAGCCCTGCAAGAAAGAGAATAAATATAAATATTGCAATTTTCCCCATTAGCGGTGGTAACCTTTCTCCTCTACAGGTATTCTCGGTGCATCGAGCCAGAGCTTCTCAAGCTGATAATACATCCTTGTTTCCTTTTCGAAGATATGGATAATCACATCTCCATAGTCCATTAAGACCCAGCGCCCATGGTTTAATCCTTCGATTCCGATAGGACGGATACGACGCATAGAGAAATTTTCCTCGATTGCTCCGAAGATTGCTTTTACCTGGGTAGTGCTTTCTCCTGAGCAGATAACAAAATAATCTGCAATGATGGACAGATTTTTTAGTTCAAGGATGAGTACATCCCCGGCCTTTTTCCCCATTGCTGTTTTTGCTGCTTCAAGGGCTTTGGCTTTACTTTCTAAAGGTTTTTCCTCCTTTTTTTTAAACTTTTTCGCCTCGGCGAACCCGCTGAGGCGGGTAACTCTAATCTCTGTACAGCTTATTAGAAATTATATAGGATTCAACTTCTTCTGGCAACAGGTATTTTATGCTTTTGCCCTGATGTAACAGTTTCCTGATTAAGGTTGCTGATATCTCAATCGGAGTTAGCCGCATCATTATTATATCCCTTCCGCTCTCAAGCGCTGTTTTATAGGATTCAATCTTTCCCGAATCAAGTCTTTTAAGTATATTGTTGTCTGCCTCAAGATACGGAGAAGATGAAAGGTCTGCAAATTTAAAAGAGGGCCTTGATATAACGACAAAGTCTGCAAGCGTAACCAATCTGTCAGGCTGCCACCAGTTGGGTATATCAATAAAGGCATCAATGCCTAATATAAAATAAAGTCTCGCGTCTTTATAAAGCCGCTGAAGTTCTTTCAGGGTGTTAACTGAATAGGATTTATTTTTCTTTTTATATTCGATGTCGGAGACTGTAAAAGAACGTTTTTTAAATGTTGCGAGCCTTACCATCTTATATCTGTTTCTTGCATCTGCAAGCTCTCTGCCCTTCATGGGAGGGTTGCCTGACGGTACAAAGATAATTTTGTCGAGATTCAGTTTGGCCTGCACTTCCTCAGCGGCCCTCAGGTGGCCATAGTGGATTGGATTAAAGGTCCCGCCGAATATGCCGAGTTTCATTTTAATGGTAAACCTGCTCCGGTTTTATACCGATTGAATTAAGCCATTCATTAATTGTTTTTTTCATCGCCTTTGCGTTAAGGGCAAACCACTTTTCTCTGTACTGAGGATAATCTGCAAGCGCCTTCTTGAATCTGCTGAATGCGTTGTTACTGCCAAGGGCAGAGAGAAGTTCATCGTGGGGATGGAGTTCTTCAACTCCTTCAGTAAATTTTTTCATAAGGTTATATGCATCTGCTGATTCCCGCTCCGGAATTCTGACATATCTTCCTTTTTCAGAAGAAAAGATTCTCACAGCCATCTCAACCTCTTTTTCAATCCACTCAGGCATATCATATTCATCGATTTCTTTTTCATTATCTATTGGCGCACTATCACTTTTATATAAAGTTGCCTCTGCCTTTTCGAGCATTTCATTTGAGATTGTCATGACCTCTCCTGTCTCAAGGTCAAGGAAATAGTCGAATGCATCCC
>CAKKPR010000193.1 GCA_919901705.1 Thermodesulfovibrionales bacterium
ATTATAGCACCCATTTGCTTTCAAGAAAATAGTATTTATTTTTGCCGGTATTTATCGTTATAATAACAACCTTACTTCTTAGCAAGTTTAATGGAGAGGAGAAAGCATGATAATAACTAAAAAGCGGGACTTTAAGGAATTGATGGAAAACATAAAAACCTACAAGAGTTTCTTTTTGCTGGGATGCTCTGAATGTGCAACCTTATGCGGCACAGGCGGAGAGCCTGAACTTAAGGCAATGAAAGAAACTCTGGAGGCAGAAGGAAAGACTGTTACCGGTACTTTTGTTGCAAAGACAGGCTGCCAGGTTTTGGGTACAAAGGTAGAATTGAAGCCTTTTAAAGAGGCGCTGGACAAGGCAGAGTGCATAATTGTAATGTCCTGCGGAGCGGGAACTCAGTCTGCGGTAGAGCTTTATGAGGACAAGCCGGTTTATGCCTCAAATGACAGTATGTTCCTTGGGAATATGACAAGGCTTCAGTTCTTTGATGAAAGATGTTCCTTGTGCGGGAAGTGCATTCTCGATAAGACCGGAGGCATATGCCCTATAACAGCATGTCCCAAAGGCCTTTTGAACGGGCCCTGCGGAGGATGCAAGGACGGGCACTGTGAGATAAGCCCGGATATTAAATGCGCATGGGTAAGGATATATGAGAGGATGAAAAAGCTCGACAGGCTTCAGGAACTCTGTGAGGTGACATTGGAAGCAAAAGACTGGTCAGCATCACAGAAGCCGAGAACATTTGTGGCAAGGGAGGAAAAAAAGAAATGAGCTTTAAAGATATATTGAATTCAGGCAAATTTACTGTAACTGCCGAGGTCGGCCCGCCAAAGGGCACTGACATCAAAGAGATGATTCACCACATGGAGTTTCTTAAAGGCAAGCTGGATGCCGTGAATGTAACAGATAATCAGTCTGCGGTTATGCGTATATGTTCCCTGGCTGTATGCAAGATTGCTATGGAACACGGGCTTGAGCCAATACTCCAGATGACATGCCGTGACAGGAACAGGATAGGTCTTCAGTCAGACCTGCTTGGTGCAAGTATTCTGGGAATTAAAAATGTTTTATGCATGACAGGAGACCATGTCTCTGCAGGAGACCATAAAGGCGCAAAGCCTGTTTATGATATAGAGTCAGTTCAGCTTCTTAAGGCTGTTGATGGCCTTAATAATGGGAAAGACATGTCGGGTAATGAACTTAAAGGCACAACAGACTTTTTTCAGGGTGCTGTTGTGACGCCTGAGGCAAACCCGCTGGAACCGCAGCTGATGAAGTTTGATAAAAAAGTGAGGGCAGGAGTGAAATTTTTCCAGACACAGGCAATATATGATATCGAAAAATTCAAGGAATTTATGAAACATGCAAGGAAATTTCCTGTTAAGGTGCTTGCAGGATTTGTTGTATTAAAATCAGCCGGCATGGCCAATTTCCTTAATAACAATGTGCCTGGCATAAGAGTCCCCCAGGCTTTGATTGATGAACTCAAGGCTGCCGGCAAGGAAAAGGCGCTTGATACAGGGATGAACATCACTGCAAGGCATATCAGGCAATTAAAAGACGAAAAGATCTGCGACGGCGTTCATATAATGGCAATAGGCATGGAAGACAAGGTGCCCATGATTATGGAGAGGGC
>CAKKPR010000194.1 GCA_919901705.1 Thermodesulfovibrionales bacterium
TTATGTGATAAAGCTTGCTTTATTAACAAAAATCTTTTATCGTAGATAAAAATAAAAAAGAGTTCGATGAACTCACTGTAAATGCTGAGTCAATCGAAACAAGGAGACGGTCATGAGTAATTCCGCAAAAGGCCAGAACCTTCAGGACAACTATCTGAATCAGCTCAGGAAAGATAAGATTCCGGTAGTTATCTATCTTATTAACGGAGTGAGGTTAAAGGGCGTGATTAAGGGGTTTGACAGCTTTGTCGTCCTTCTTAAGGAAGCAGCCCAGCAGATGATTTACAAGCATGCCATATCAACAATAGTGCCTGAAAGAGATATAGACCTGAGATTTGAAATGAACAATGAGGCATAAAAACCCACTTCCGACTGTCGACATTATCATAGAGCATAAAGGCGGGATTGTGCTGATAAAAAGAAAATATCCTCCGAAAGGGTGGGCCCTGCCGGGAGGTTTTGTGGATTACCGTGAAAGCCTTGAATCTGCCGCAAAAAGAGAAGCGAAAGAGGAGACAGGATTGAGGGTTGAGCTTGTAAGACAGTTCCATACATACTCTGATCCTGAAAGAGATCTGAGGCGCCATACGATCTCAACTATTTATATTGCAAAAGGGAAAGGCGCTTTAAAAGCAGGTGATGACGCCAAAGAGGCAGAGATATTCAAAAAAAACAACCTGCCTTCACCCTTGATGTTTGACCATAAGAAGATTATCAATGACTATTTCACGAGGAGGTATTAATTAGATGCTCCATTTTATGAGGAAGCATGCAAAGTTTTTTTATGTGTTTTTCTTTTTGATCATCATTTCATTTATAGGTTTCTACGCCGGCCCCCTTGATAAATCAACAACAATCCCTCTTGCAGAGGTTGGCAAGGAAAGGATAACACTCGACGATTACTACAGGACATACGACAGGGCAAAGAACCTCTACAGGGACATCTATAAAGAAAAGTTCGACGAAGAGATGGAAAAAAAACTCAGGCTCAAGGAAAAGGTGCTTGA
>CAKKPR010000195.1 GCA_919901705.1 Thermodesulfovibrionales bacterium
AGGAGGCTTTATGGCTAAATTACCATCTCAGTATGCAAGCATTGAAAAAAGGTTCAAGGGATATACAGGGGCGCTTGAAAACCTTGGAAAGGCTGCAAAGGCCGCAGGCCCGCTTAACGATAAAATTTCGCAACTTATACAACTGGCCGCTGCTGCTGCCATAAGGTCAGAGGGTTCTGTTCATTCGCATACGAGAAGGGCGCTGGCAGCAGGGGCAAAACCCGAAGAGATACGCCATGCAATTATATTGCTCACAAGCACAATAGGATTCCCGACTGTGTCCGCTGCCTTGAGTTGGGTTGACGAAACAATAAAAAAACAGAAGAATTAGCTAAATTACTTTTTGAGTCCTTTCAGCCTCTCCCTGACCATGCTCTTCAGCGTTTCGTCTGATGAAATGTTGAGAAAGGCCTGATAATGGCTCTCTGCATCTTTGATATTGCCTTCAGTTTCAAGCAAAAGGCCGTAATTGAGATGTCCTTCGGCGTATGCGGGTTTTACGGAAAGGGCTTTCAGATAAAGTGATTTTGCCTTTTCCCTGTTCCCGAGCATTTCATAAGTCACAGCAAGGTTGTTCATCGCCTCGTAATAATCAGGTTTAAGCTGAAGCGCCTTTTGATAAGCTGCAGACGCCTCTTTGTATCTGGACTGATTTTTTAAGGAAAGGCCCAAATGATTATATATTACCGCATCATCAGGCCTTGCAGGAAGCGCCTTTCTTAAGCTATCCTCTGCGCCTGAATAATTTTTCTCCTTAATCTGTCTTACTGCATCTTCATTAAGTTTATTTACATCAGGGCCTTTGGGAACCACAGGGGCTTCTTTTTTCGGCGCTGTGGCTGCTTTCTGAGGTTGAACATTCACAGCTTTATCCGCAATTTTTACAGGTGTTTTTGAGACAGGCCTTCCCTTGAACCAGTAAAGCCCTATGGAAAATAACAATACAAACCCGGCAAAACCCGCTATGACTATTCCTAATGTCTTTTTATTGCTGGCCTGATAGGTCTGGGCCTGCACAACAGTTTCTCTCCCGGTTTTAGCTCCTTCTGCTTTTTTAAGGGCCTTAAGGATTATGCTCATAAATATTCGTCCCCTCCGGTAAAGAAAAATCAAATAAGGAATCTTTAAGCCCTGTATTTATTTCCATGTCCTTAAGCGCTATCTCAATCCTGTTTGAACGCGTATCGTTTATTATAAAAGATTTTATCGGAAAATTATCAGCAGATGTCACTATCTCTATGGAAACAATATTACCCATAGGCTTCCTGGGGATTAAGACCAGCCTGCCATTTTGAGGGGTTATATTAAATTCTTCTCTTATTTTTCCAAAACCGCTTAATAGGGCCACAGGCGCCTGGCCATAAGTCTGCCTGCTAAAGGTCCCCCTGAATGCCTGTTTTTCGGATTTGTTATATATTATAATCCTCTCGTTGTTAATTATTATCTCCTGCGGTTTTTCACCTTTATACACACATTTCATCTTTGAAGGTCGTTTTATGAAAAGGGCGCCTTTGTATGTATCAGTCCTCTTTAAATCTTTTATATAACTCTTCTGGACAAAACTGCCCTTGATATCCTCAATGTTTTTATAAGCCTCCTGAATCCTTACAACCTCATCATCAGCAAAGGCCCGGGCATAGAGCATAGAGCATAGAGCATAGAGTAAAAACAAAAAGATAACTCTGAGGCTGAATGCTGAATGCTGATAGCTGATAGCTGACACCTGTTTTTTAATCACCTTCTTCTCCTTAGAACATCTCTCGGCTTGCCGGCTCCTTTTGACGGGCCTACAAGGCCGTCTGACTCCATCAGCTCCATAATACGCGCAGCCCTGTTATAGCCTATTTTGAACCGTCTCTGTATGGATGATATGGACACCTCTCCGACAGAATCGGCAAACTCAAGCACCCTCTGATACATCTCATCCCTGTCAGAAGAAGATTCATCATCTGCCGGTTCTTCTATCTGTATTCTTTCAAACATGGAATAGTCAGGTATCCCCTGTGCCCTGATAAAATCAGTGACAGACTTTATCTCCTCTTCTGTGATGAGCGCTCCATGAATGCGCACTATCTTTATGCCCGGAATCATAAAAAGCATATCGCCCTTTCCGAGGAGCTGTTCAGCTCCCTGAGAATCCAGAATGGTCCTTGAATCTATACGTGATGTAACCTGAAAGGAAATCCTTGCAGAGAAATTGGCCTTAATAACGCCTGTTATAACATCAACGGACGGCCTCTGGGTCGCAAGAATAAGATGTATGCCTGAGGCACGCGCCATCTGCGCAAGCCTTGCGATAGCATCCTCGACCTCGTTCGCCGAGGCGAACATAAGGTCTGCAAGCTCATCTATGAAGATTACGATATAAGGCAATTGTTCATCCTCTGAAACCAGCCTGTTATAACCCTCAATGTTCCTTGTGCCTTTTTCAGCCAATAACCTGTACCTGTGCTCCATTTCAAAAACCATCTTGCGCAATGCCTCTGCCGCCTCCTTGGGATTTGTTATAACAGGCGAGATAAGATGAGGGATTCCCTCATACGCTGAAAGTTCAAGGAGTTTGGGGTCTATCATAAGCATTTTTACCTGCCTTGGAGTTGCCTTATAAAGAATACTCATCACCATAGAGTTTATGGAGACGCTCTTGCCGGAGCCTGTTGCGCCGGCAACAAGCAGATGCGGCATCTTTGCAAGGTCAGAGACCACCGGAGTTCCGAATATATCCTTGCCAAGCGCCAGTGTAAGCATTGAATGGTTTTTCCTGAAACTCTCGGAAGATATAATCTCTCTCAAAGACACCGTCTCGCGCTGCCTGTTGGGAACTTCAATGCCGATTGCTGATTTTCCTGATATTGTTGACACCCTTACAGCCGGCGCCTTAAGGGCAAGGGCAATGTCGTCTGAAAGCGAAACAACCTTGGTTATCTTTATGCCTTTTGCCTGTTCAAATTCATACATTGTTACAACAGGGCCCGGATATACCTGCGTAACCTTTCCCTCAACATCAAAATCAGCAAACTTCTGTTCAAGCAATTCCGAGCTTGCCATCAGTTCATCTTTTGCCGGCCTTATGCCAGAATCATACATTTTAAGCAAGTCTAACGGGGGCAGTTCATAGTCTCCTGCCTTACGCGGTTTTACAGTTTTAGGCTGCTCCACAGGTTCAGGCTCAGCCTCAAAAAGCGAAGGCTCTGCAGTTTCAGGTTCCTGAATAACAAGCTGTCTTTCATCAATCAGGGGTTCTTCCATATCTTCACTGTCTTTCGCTTTCTCCTGCTTTCTGTTCAGCGCAAATGATACCAGCGACACAGGGCTGAGGAGTATTATTGAAGACAGGAATATGGACAGGCAAAAGATATAGGCCCCGGGTATTGACAAAAGGTCTTTTATCTTGCCGGAAATAAACAGGCCTGTAAGGCCGCCGGGATTACTCTCAAACTTAAAATCAAATGTTGACGTCATAAGGGATAACAGGATTGAAGACGACAGGACAAAAAGCAGCGCGCCAATTACATGTATCCTGTGGCCCTCTTTGGCGAGAAGCCTTTTAACCCCGTATACGCTTACAAGAAGCGGTATCACAAAAGAAGATATCCCTATCATCACCAGCATGATATCGGAGATATAAGCGCCCATTATGCCGCCATAGTTTTTAACAGGAGAGGCCGTAGATGTGAAAAGAGAAGGGTCCCATCTTGCGTGTGTCACAAGACTCAGCCCGAGGTAGACGCCGCCTAAAATCGAGACAACGCCCAGGACCTCTTCTTTTATCCGTTTTATCCTTTCAGCCATATCCCGCCAATGATTATAACTGCAAGCATGAATCTATAATACACAAAAATATTCAA
>CAKKPR010000196.1 GCA_919901705.1 Thermodesulfovibrionales bacterium
AGACCGGCTGCTGAGCTTCTTAATTATGAAAAGAAAGACCTTCATTCAGTAATTGTTTTTGAACTTGGAATTTTCCTGGAAAAGAAAAAGAAATATCAGCAATATAATTGGATAAACAGACCTGTATCTGAGCAGGCGATCCATTATGCTCTCAATGATGTAATGCATCTGCTTGCATTGAAAGATATCATTTTAGCAAAACTGTGCGCAAAAAAATTGTTTGAGCCCTTTCTCTTGAAGAACTTGCAAATCCAGAACAAAGATTACACCAGGAATCCGGAAGATAAATACAGGAAGATAAACGGATACAGCAGACTTCAAAATGACAAAAAGGCCGTTTTCCGGAGAGTTTTTGATATTAGAGAAAAGTATGCAAAACTATATGACATGACGCCTCATAATGTTATTCATAAGGCTGATTTAATCAAAATCGTGAAAGATGCAAAAGACATTGATGAAATACGATTTACAAAAAGGGTCAGTATGGATTTAATCCAAGACATATTGCATGAACTAAGAATAGCAATTAAAGCAGTTTAAATGAGTCTGCGAGGTCAGGTCTACACATTGCACAGGCCAAATGGTTAATAACATAAAACAGGAACACATACCTGTTTTCCATATGCTGGCCGGCCCTTGTGTTCAGCAGGGTGATGATCTGGCTCAATGGCGGTGGTGAGGCGGAATTAGACAATTACTGTCACGCATGCTAAAATGTGCGATATGGCAGAGAAACTATATAATCTTTTACGTTGCCCTGTTGAAAACCCTGGAGGAATAAACGATACTACTATCAATAAAGGAGGCATCCAATGAGTAAAGAAAAAAGCAAGAAAAAAGCAAGTGACAAGAAAAAACCACAGCACACGCTTAAAGAGAAAAGACAATTGAAAAAAGAAAAAACGTCTTAGTAACACACTAACAAAACGCAACAGCGAGGGGTCAGGCTGGATTCCCGCTCGGTTGCGAGTCGAGTATCCGACTGGAGCATGGACTCACCGGAATATGCAGTTGCACTTTGCGCTGTTTTTCTTAGTATATCGGCAAATATCCCGATTGAGGGGTTGGTGGCGGATGGGAAGATAATATGAAAGGGAGATTTCAAATGTCAACAGTCAAGTCTGACCCTGACCACTCTTATAAAGACTATATAGAGGATAAATTTTAAGATTGTTCTGCCGCCAGATTTCTCTTTATTTTTCGAACGGTTCCTCTTATAATTTCATTGTTGAATAACTATAGCGAAAAACTATATAATTTTGCATAACATATACCGTCTATTGCATTTTTATTTTGCGGAGCAGGAGAAGGCTGGGGAAGGATAAAATTTTGAAGGAAGCGGAGTAAAGGGAATCTGGGGGATGTGAAATGTATTTAAAAGATAAATGCACAAAAGCAAGGCTTACAACGATTCAGCCTACACATACAGAGGTAAACTACTCGTGAACAAAAGGATAAATAAGGCAATAAATGAATATATAATATTTCTAAAAAAATATTACAGTTCAAAAATATTAGCTGCTGTTCTATTCGGTTCTGCAGCAAGGGGAGAGAGCAAGAGAGAATCCGATGCAGATATTCTGATAATTACATCTGAGAGTAACGCCTTGATAAAAGACGAAATCAGCATGTCTGCCTATGAAATAATGCTTAAGAACAACGTCGTGCTTTCGCCGGTTGTAATGGATAAAAAAACATTTAATTGGTATAAAAAAAACAGGGATCCCTTTTATAAAAATGTTCGTAAGGATGGGGTAGAGCTTTGGACGAAAACACAAGAGAGCTTATTAAAGTCCGCTTAGAAAAGGCTGAAGAAGATATTAAAACCGCAGGGGAGCTGTTATCACTGAAAAGATACAGGGCAACAGTAAATAGGGCCTATTATGCATTGTTTGGCATTACAACAGCACTGCTGCTTACGAAGAAGCTTGAAAGATCAAAACATTCCGGGGTTGAGGCTGCTTTCAATCAGTATTTCATAAAGACCGGGATTGTTGAAGTAGAATATGGAAGGATTTTTGATTATGTGCGGAAAAAGAGGGAGGAATGTGATTATACAGCCAAAAGCACAATAGATAAGGGAACAGCCGAGAAAATTGTAAAAGATTCAAAAAAGTTTATTAGACGGATAAAAGAATACCTGAAAGACATTGCTGAAAAATAAAACCGGGATTGGGTATAATTTTTAATTCCCCTCTTTTTCTCTTCGGCTCTCCTCGGCGAGTCGCCTGGGGCGACGAATCCGCTGAGGCGGAGGCAAAGTCGGTACGACTCGCAACTCGGATACTCGAGTCGAAACCGACCGAGAGGGGCGAGGGAAGATTTTATTGAGATACCGGTGTCCGATATGGCGAAAATTTTTTGCGGAGCAGGAGAAGGCTGTGGAAGGATAAGATTTTGAAGGAAGTGGCCTAAAGGGATTTGGGGGATGTGAAATGTATCCAACCTTGCCTTAAAGACTTTTTAGAGGAGGTAAAAGAAAATGGCTGGCACGGTTAAAACAGAAGTATTGAATCAATTCGATAAATTGCCTCAAAAGGCACAACAGGAGGTTGCAGACTTTATCAAATTTCTTGGCAGCCGCTATAAGGAAAAACCCACAGGGAAAAAAGCAAAAGTTTTAAAGCTTAAAGATGAGGCTTTTGTCTGGATGTGGAAAGAGAGAAAGGACATGCAGGACAGTGCCTTATGGGTAAAAAAGGTGAGGCGTAGCGAATGGGCTGACAGAGCATGAAACTGATCATTATCAAAGGGGCGTCTTTAGCAACAAAAAATCAAAGTGATTATCGGTTCATTGATGAATTAGAGATGGTTTCTTATGAATAGTGAGAAGCCAGGGGAAGGATAGGATTTTGAAGGAAGCGGTGTAAAGGGATTTTGGGGGATGTGAAATGGATTTGAAAGATAAATGCATGAATGCAAGACCTGACCCCAATTTGGCTCCAATTTGGCTTCTCTCAGGTCGCCCCGGGCGACTCGCCGAGGAGAGCGGATTCGCCGAGGAGAACGACTCTGCGCTGACGCTTCGAGAAGCAAGCAAGCTCATAGCTCATAGTTCCTGAAAACTGCGGCTGCTTGTCGTCAATATCAACAACTTTTAGCAAAATCAAAAACAGGGACTTCAAGTTTCTTAACAGGCTTAAATTTATCCTTTGCAAACTTCCATAGTCCCTCGGTAACATCAGGAGAATAAGTCTTCTCTCCACATCGTTCGCAAACATCTGCAGGGACATGCTCAACAAGGAAAAATCTTTTTTCCTCTTCATAACTGAAGGTTACCAGCAGTTTCTTTGTCTCACCACCACAAAAAACGCATTTCATTCTTTTGCCCTCTTTTAACTCTAATTCCCTCTATTTCCATACATTTATCTTAGCATGTTGAGGCAAGCTGAGGTAAGCTGAAAAAAGTGGGCATTGAGAAACGCGGTCGCCTTGGTCCGCACACAGGTCGGATACTCGACTCGCAACCGAGCGGATTCGCCGAGGAGAACGACTCTCCGCTGACGCTGCGACAAGCGATGAAGTCTCATAGTCCTGAAGCTCTATAGTTCCATAGAGCCTATATAGTATAGCGGCAGCGTACTTGACAAATAGCCGTCTAAATGGTAAGTTTGATTTCAATGGTCAAGCGCACTTTCTGGATACAAAAGATTCACGCGGCATGGAAAAAACGGCCTGTCGTATGGCTCTCCGGGGTCAGGCGTGCAGGCAAAACCACCCTAGCGCGAATGCTGCATGATGCCGCGTACCTGAATTGCGATCTACCGTCGGTAAACCGCCAAATGGCCGATCCGGAACCTTTCTATGACAGTCTGAAAAAAGGGACTGTAGTTATTTTCGACGAGATACACAGACTTAATGACCCAAGCCGTGTGCTGAAAATTGCTGCAGATGCCTATCCCAACCTGAAAGTGCTTGCAACGGGCTCTTCCACTTTGGCGGCAACCAGAAAATTCCGCGATAGTCTTACAGGACGAAAACAAATGATCTATTTGCCGCCTGTGCTGTGGAGCGAGTGCATGGATGAATTCGGCATAAAAGAACTTGACCGCCGCCTTTTGCATGGAGGGCTGCCGGAACCTCTCATGTCGGGAAAAAAAGACACCTCATTTTTTTCGGAATGGATAGACAGTTTTTATGCCAGAGACATTCAGGAACTTTTCGGCATCCGAAATCGTACAGGGTTCATGAAGTTATTGCACTTGCTGATGCGGCAAAGCGGGGGCCTTCTGGATTATAGCCATCTGGCTCAATTAAGCGACCTGAGCAGGCACACAGTCAAGGCGCATGTGGAAGCCATGAGCATTGCCCATGCAGTATATCTGCTTTCTCCTTTTCAGGGGGGCGGACGGAGGGAAATTACGCGCAGACCCAAATGCTATTGCTTTGATACGGGCTTTGTCACCTTTGTCAGAGGCTGGGACAGCATTCGGGAAGATGACCGCGGTCTTTTATGGGAACATCTGGCGCTCGATACCTTGCGCACAATTACCGACGACCGGAGTCTCCATTACTGGAGAGATAAATCCGGCAGAGAAATAGATTTTGTTATTGAAGGCAGCCGGAAGCGGGTTGACGCCGTTGAGTGTAAAATTAATCCCGATGATTTCAAGCCTTCCAATCTTGCCGTATTTCGTTCTTTGTATCCTGAGGGCAGAAATTTCGTGCTGAGCCCCAATGTCAGGACTCTATACCGGCGCCGCTACAGGGAACTGGAAGTCAGCTTCATTTCGATAAAAGGACTTGAGCAACCTGACATTATAAGGTAGTTCAATAGTCCAAAGGACAGCAAGGCTGGTCGCCACTTCTCCTCGGCTCTCCTCGGCGAGTCGCCTGAGGCGACGAACCCGCTCTCCTCGGCGAGTCGCCCGGGGCGACCTGAGTGCGGGGGCGACTCTTCGCTGACGCTACGAGAAGTGCGGAACTGTTACCCTAATTCTTAATTTCCCTGCTTCTACTCCATCTCTATCCCGTTGAGTTTTTCTTCAAACTCTTTGGTCTTGTCCTCAAGTTCAATATGCAGAGGTTCAAGTTCAGAGAAGAGGGAATCTATCTTTGCTTGTGAAGCGTGGAGCGCCTTTGACA
>CAKKPR010000197.1:0-2639 GCA_919901705.1 Thermodesulfovibrionales bacterium
GTCTGAATGTTTGAGATATTCAAAATAAGTCGTTATGACACGCTTAACGTAATTTTTTGTCTCGTCATAAGGAATATCCTCGATGAATTCATCAACAGATATATATTTGCCTGCGTTCTGCCATTTTCTTACGGCGTCCTCTCCTGCATTATATGCTGCAAGCGCTGCCGGCAGAGAACCAAACTCTTTCATAAGAGAGTTTATGTGGCGTGAGCCGAGATGTATATTTGTCTTTACATTGTATAACTGCTCCCTGGATTTTACATTTCTATCCATTGCATAGGCTGTCTGCGGCATCAGCTGCATGAGGCCGCGTGCGCCTGCCGTAGAGCGCGCTTCAGAATCAAAGCGGCTTTCTTCCCTCATGACAGAAAGGACAATAAAAGGGTCAACTCCGTATCTGTCAGATGCTTCCTTAACAACAGTCCAATGGGCAAGAGGATACAGGATATCATGGTTTATTTCTCGGTTGGGGAGCCTTGATACCAGAGTTATCACTAGTCTGTATTCGCCTGCATCCTGAAGTTTCATGGAAATGGATAAAAGTTCATCAGGCGTGGCTGCTTTTCTGGCTATAGCCGCGAGTTCCGAAACAGCTTCTTTTTTCATGCCGAGTTCTAAAAGAAGGTTAATCCTCTCAGACTGGAACGGCTTCCAAGAGGGTTCGAGTAGTATGCTGTCTCCGCCAGACCCCTTGTCGCCTCGGGCGACTCGCCGGGGAGAGACCCCTTGGCCCCTTGTCGCCTCGGGCGACTCGCCGAGGAGAGACCCCTTGTTGCTTTTTAAATATGCAAGCACACCGTAAAAATCCTGTTCTTTCTCTGCAATCTGCCTGTAGGTATGGGCTGCATCTCGTTGCGAGTCGCTTCCGCCTTTGCCCAGTTTTTCCAATGCCTGCGCCTTCCAGTAGAGATATTTTGGGCTGCCATAAGCGCTGCATAGTTCTGTAAAGGCGTCAAGGGCTTTCTGATAGTCACCGCTGAGATAATAAGTCCATCCAATACCCCACATAGAATTCTCAGCCTCTGAAGGATATGTTGCTTTCAGGGTTTTATACATGCCCAGGGCTTCATCAATATCGTTGTTCCTTCTCTTATCAGATGCCGCCAGCAGCATCAGCGAGCCTGTTCTCTTGTCTCCTGTCAGTGCCAGTTTTTTTAGAGTTAAGCCGAATGCAGCCTTGTCTCCTGCCCTGTAAAGAGCCATTGCCCTCCAGTAATTATCCCCTGCTTTTTCATATATCTCTGCTGATTCCTTATACCTTTTTTGCTTGAACACCGAGTGCCCCAGTTTTTTAAGGATTTCGAGTTTGCGCTGGCCGTCATCTTTAAGCAGGGCTGCCCTGAGTATAGCTTCAGCCTCTGCAAATTCCATCGCATTTATAAGATTTGACGCCTTTTCAATAAGGTCGTATGCAGTGATATCAGAGGGCGCCAGTTCATTATGCGCTGCCTTTGAAGATATCCCCGGGCTGTTGACATAGATATCCCTGAAGATTGTTTTTGCCCTTTCTGCCTTCCCCTGGCTTTTGAGCGCCTGGCCGAACAAAAATTTTATATCATAATCTTCAGAGTAGTCTTTTACATACGCTTCAAAGACCTTCAGGCCAGGAGGTATTTCATTTGAGGCGATAATATTTTTGATCTCCATTGAGCGGGCCTTTTTCCTTAGAGGTGAATCAGGATAACCCGTGAGCAGTTCTTGTATCTTATTATTCGATTCATTGATATCCCCGAGTTCCTGATAGGCCTTTGAAAGCCAGAAAAGGATGTAATCCCTCATAACCGGAACCTTCTCATGCGCTGCAGAAAGGCTCTCAACCGCCTCGGGATATCGGCCGGCGTCCATGGCGTCTTTACCCCTGACAAGAAGGGCCTTGCCATCTATTCCTTCGCCTGATGCAAGGCCAAGAAAAGAAAGGGATAATGCTATCAGCAGAAATTTCTTCTTCATAAACTATGATAACCAAACACATGCCATTTCGGCAATAAAGGGCGATAGAATATTTTAACTGGCATGTGTTATATTTTAGCTATGATTAGAGACCTCAGGCTTCATGGTAAGCTCGGCCCTGTAGAGTTCTTTGCATTTGTAAGTGGAGCCAGCGTTGAAAGCACATATTTCTACGAGGAAACAGTATCCCACATAAGATTTTTCTCAAAGGGCAATGAGTTTACAGTATCCAAAGAGGGCATCCACTATAAAGGCACGGGCGGAAGCTTCTGCGAATACATGTTTGGCGTGGAGAAGCCGCTTAAGGATATGGTAAAGGGAGAAGTTTCCAACAGGCTGATTATGTTTGGCGCTTTTCTCGACAATGCCGAGAAGATTGTATTTACAGATGACATTGAAGGAGATGAGTCATTCTACAGGCTTTTTCTCCAGGGCAACGCAGTAAAGAACTATTATTTTTTCATATCTTCAGACTATCGCGGCGAATATAAAAGGAGGCAGAAACAGATAGTAAGGGCCGTCGGCAAGTTTCTGAAAAGAACGGAATTAATCGGGAAGGATGAAGATACTGAACTTTTGGACGATTTTCTGAGCGAATTGAACGAACAAAAATCAACAGTATTCATATTCAAATTAATCCATAAGGAAAACGAGGAATTCTACAGGGCCTTTGAAAAATTTTATTC
>CAKKPR010000197.1:2739-5799 GCA_919901705.1 Thermodesulfovibrionales bacterium
AGGGGCAAGAAGATACAGGAAATAAAAGAACCCGAGTATCTCAAAGAGGCAAGGTCAATACTTGAAAACCTGTTTTTTAAAGACTCATCCCTGAAGAAGCACATAATAAATGAAGACATAGCAAGGTTGGTAAAGGCAAAGCACAGGGCCTATTCCCAGAGTGATATGGGCTTTGAGCAGATACTCCTGGATACAGGCAAGGCATGCGATGAGATAGCGCGGGAGACCAATGATTTCAGCATATTTGAGGAATTCAGCGCCATAGTCACATACTTTGACAGATACGATAATGTTCAGGCATTACTCAGCCAGATAGCATTTATGGAGAATGTGGATTTCACAGAGGATTCCCTCAGGAGCCTTATAGGCAACAAAAAGGAGTTTGATAAGATTGACACAGCGCTTTTTGATGATGTTACCGTAAAAGAGATTCTTCACAATAAATACATAACAGCCTATGGCAGAAGAAAGATTAGCGCAATATCAAAGGGGATTGCGAAAGTATCCGCAGGAGACGCCTCCTTTAGGGATGTTGTCGCTGAGCTAAAAATGATCAGGGACGAGGAAAGGCTTTATCATCATGTGCACAGCGCGCTCAAGGAAAGAATGCGCAGTTTCTATCCAAGGCTTAATGCCAGAGAGGGAAGGGATGAGATAAGAGAGGACATAGAAAAAGAGCTCTCCGAAAGAGGCATTGCAATAAAAGTGCCGCAAAAACTATTTGACAAAACACTTTTGGACCTCAGGAAAGAATCCTTTTATCTCAATCATCTTCTGCCGGCAATCATAGAGAAGAAGGATATAAACCTGAGGGAGGATTTCCTTAAAAACAGCGGGCTTGACAGGTTCTACATTGAGACCATAGAAAAGGAATATTTTGAGGATAAGGGCTTTGACAGCACCGCGCTGGAACAGATACGAGAAGGCAAAGAGCTCTTAGAGGTTGAAAGATAGGAACAGAAAGCCGGGTATGAAACTTGTAAGGTTCTCAGTAATCTTTTTACTATTTTTTCTTAGTCAGATGGTATGGCTTAAAAACTCCTGCTTCCCGGATGTCCTGGACACACAATCCCCTGTATTTAATAGTGACTATGCAGCATCAATCGGTGAAAAGGTATATACCTTTAAGACAGATGGTGAAACAGTGAAAAAAATAGATGGCGTAATCAACGGAATTAAAAAAAACCGCGATGACACAACATATATGCTTATTGAGTTTCAGGAAGGGCCTGTGCCTGCTGCTCCGGTATTTTTTGACAGTAAAGTCATAGGCATGATTTACAGGCAATCACAAACAGGCAATTTATTTGAGGTAATGCCTGTTAAGGTTATACTTGATTTTGTAAAAAATCTTCAAAGCACCCGGCCCGATGAAAAGAGTATAAAGAGCGACAATCAGGAGAAAACTTCTTCCGGGGATAATATCTCTGCAGTGAGAGGCTATATTGAGGCACGCGATTACGATAAGGCCTTAAAAATCCTGCGGGATGCACTCAAAAAAGAGCCTGACAATGCCGAACTTCATGGCTGGATGGGCATTGCAATGGTTGAGATGGGTAATGCCGGACAGGCGGCCCTGGAATTCAGGAAGGCGATAGCTATAGAACCGGGCAGCGCTGATTTTCATAATGGCCTTGGGTATGCTATGCTTGCAATGGAAAGTGTTGATGAGGCGGTCGTTTCATTTAAGGAGGCCGTAAGGATAAACCCTAAACATGCGGACGCCCATTACGGCCTTGGAAATGCGTATGTAAATCTTGGGGAGATTAAACTTGCGACAAAGGAATATGTGAAATTGAAAGATATGGATACCAAGATGGCAGACAGGCTTTTTCAGTTAATAATGAGGAGGGGCAACCCTGAAACTGAATAAGAACATATTGACACTGATCGGCAATACGCCCTTAGTGAAGATCAATAACCTATGTTCAGCAGATGATGCTGAGATATGGGCAAAACTCGAGGGATATAACATCGGCGGCTCTGTAAAAGACAGGATTGCCCTTTCCATGATAGAGACAGCAGAAAAAGACGGAAGGCTTAAGCCGGGCGGAATAATTATAGAACCCACAAGCGGTAACACCGGCATAGGGCTTGCGGTGGTGGCAACAGTTAAAGGGTATAAATTAATCCTCACCATGCCGGAGACCATGACGATGGAAAGAAGACAGCTTCTTCAGGCCTATGGAGCAGAGCTTGTTTTAACAGAAGGCAAAAAAGGCATGATGGGCGCTGTTGAAAAAGCAGAGGAGATAGCAAAAGCAAACCCTGATTATTTCATGCCGCAGCAGTTTGAAAATCCTGCAAACCCCGAGATACATAAAAAGACAACTGCAGTTGAGATACTTGAAGCCCTTGGAACTGCTCCTGATGGATTTGTCGCAGGCGTTGGAACAGGCGGGACCATAACAGGAGTTGGAGAGGCATTGAGAGATAAAAAATCCGATGTATGGATAGCTGCTGTTGAGCCTGCAGCATCACCTGTTCTTTCAGGCGGGAATCCCGGCCCTCACAAGATTGCAGGGATAGGAGCAGGTTTTTATCCCGGAGTTTTGAACACAAAAATCTATAATGAAGTTATTCAGGTAACTGATTCTGATGCTGCTGATACAGCAAGAAAGCTGTCCTTGAAGGAAGGGCTTCTCTGCGGCATATCATCAGGGGCAGCAGCCTGGGCAGCATTGCAGGTTGCCAAAAAACTCGGCAAGGGGAAAAAGGTTGTTGTAATATTGCCTGACAGGGGAGACCGCTATTTAAGCACAGGCCTTTTCGCTCAGGAAACACCCTGATAATTATGGGCGAAACAAAGGCATCGCTGAACGAAGAACTTGTTGAAGCCTTCTATTTTGTTGTATCAGATTTCAAGGTCGGGCTTATTGATGATGAAACCCTTAAGGAAAGGCTCTTCAGGATTGCAGAAAGATATGAAAGAAACAGGGACAGGGATGCCAGCGGAAAACAGAAAGACCTGTTCTGAGGTTTACTCTCCATGAATAATAGAGCATTTTATCGAATCAAAGGCAAGCAGGATGCGTTTTTCTTTTTCCAGCCTTTCAGGAG
>CAKKPR010000197.1:5899-8115 GCA_919901705.1 Thermodesulfovibrionales bacterium
GCCTTCTCAAACAACCCATCCAGTTTCTTTGTATTCTCAGCGATTTCTTTGAGAATATTATATATCTCTTTGTCTCCTGATTTCCCGGCCTTTTCTGCCCATTCGAGATATGTCTTTGCATGTTCCTCATTGTGTTCTGCCCAGTGTTCCAGAAGCTTTTTAAGTTTTTCCAGATCCGTCATCCTAAATACCACCTCTCTTATTTCATTCTTTATGCCGCCTGCATCTGATATTCCATTCAGAACCATATGCTCGTGTTCATGAGTCCCGAAATGACTATGCTCATGCACATACCATGTATGCCTGTGAACATGTTTATGTATAAGATTTGCATGAAGCAGTGCATTTGTATTCTCCATTATATCCCAGGGTTTGCCTTCGAGCAATACCCTGTGGTCTTCGCCAAGGACAATCGTCCTGTCAGAGATATCTTCGATAATGCCGAGGTCATGGGTCGCTGTGATTACGGTCTTTCCCGCATGCCGCAGTTCATTTATTAAATCCACAAACTCAACCTGGCTTTTCGGGTCAAGGCCTGTTGTCGGCTCGTCAAGTAAAAGCACATCAGGGTTGATGCTGAGGCATGTGCCCAATGCAACCTTCTTCATCTCTCCTCCGCTTAAATCCCACGGCCCTCTGTCCCTCAGATGTTCTATCCCGAGCAGTCCGAGTATATCCTCTGCTCTTTTCTGTATCCCGGTTTTATCAAGTTCAAGCTGTGAAGGCCCGAAACAAAGTTCATCCCATACACTCAATAAAAAAAGCTGTGCATGCGGGTTCTGAAATAAAAGCGATATCCTCTGCCTCAGTTCAGATGAAAAACCATTTTCTGAATCCCTGCCGTATATTTTAATGCTGCCTGATTCCGGCATTATAAGGCCGTTAAGCAGATACAGGAGCGTTGATTTGCCGGAGCCATTCGTGCCTATTATCGTAAGGCTTTCGCCTTCTTTGACTTTGAACGATACCTCATCAACAGCCTTTCGTTTGTTTTTATATGTGTACGATATTTTTTCTACATCAAAGATTTCCAAATTATTGCTCCTGTAAATATTACGCTGAAAATTATCCACAAGACATCTGCCTTTGAAAATCTCAAATCTGAAATCTCCCCGCCTCGGACGGGTTCGCCTGAGGCGAAAAATTTGAAATTTTCATGCCTGTATCCCCTTGATTCCATGGCTTGCTCAAGCTCTGCGCTCAATTTGAGGCTTATCGAAAACAAAAGCCCCATCCTTGAGGCAACCCATTTCCGGCCGGTGACTCCGTAAGATGCCGCTGATATATTTCTTGATTTAAAGCCCATTATAAACTGCTCAACCTTCCTTATAAGAAAAAATATATACCTGTAGCTCATTGACACAATTGACTTAAATGTATCCGGCATAAAAGATGAAACCGCTTTGATAAATTTATTGGGCCGGGTTGTCAGTGTAAGCAGAAAAACCAGGGAAACAGATGCTGTTACTCTTAAAAGAAGCGTTAATGCGCTCAGTAGCCCCTGTTTTGTGATATAGATTTCCCGGGGGATTGTGAGGCCTCCGATGCTGTATGGCCTGCTGAATCTGTAAAGATTCGCAAAAGGTTCGCCCGGTACAATTACATTCAGGGTTGCCGGCAGAGAAATTAAAAGCGTAAAAAAGAAAGCAGGCAGAATCCTTTGTATAAAAAGGAGCGCCGGTATTCTTGAGATAAGAGCTAATGCTAATGAAACCAGGGAAAATACTGATATGGCAAAAATACTTTTTTGAAGGCTTAATAATATTATAAAAAACATGATGGTCAAAACCTTAAGCCTTGGCTCTATTTTCTGCAGAAATCCGTTTTTTAAAGAAGTCGTCTCATTGAACATTGTATCCTCAGTAAAAGCAACAACATGCCCCAGCGTCTTATCAAGAAACCTCTCTTTTGCCTTTCCGTGCTCTCTGCTCTGTGCGCCATACTCTGTTTTTTGTCTGAGCCACTCAGGAATTGCCATTTTTCCTCGCAAGAAATTTCCCGATTAATATTGAGACCAGAACAACAAGGCCCACGCCGATTATCCCTGAGATTATATATGCGATAGAACTCTTAAAAAGTCCTTCCCATCCTGAAAATTCATAATCAGGTATCGGCGCTTTCCATAGGCCTGACAGCTTTTTCAGTTCCTGCGGAATATATCCTGTTATCTTTTCAAGCCCTTCTGCCCCCCATTCTCCCCATGCGCCTCCTGACTT
>CAKKPR010000198.1 GCA_919901705.1 Thermodesulfovibrionales bacterium
TGAAAATATTGAAGGAATAGTTACTATAATCAGTAAATCAAGGAAATGATAATATGCAATCAGCAATAAAAAACTTACATCTTTCTACAATAGAAGTTCTGACTGAGAAAATAGGCAAAATTACAGATTATCAAGAAGCCAATAAAATATTGTACGCATTATGTGGTATTGATATTTTTTTTAGAAATCAGGAAGATATTTTGACACTATCAGAACTTCTCAATCCATGTTTTATGGTTTGTGAAAGGTTTGACCGGCGCGAATATGGAGATTTTCAAACCCCTTCTGAATTGAGTGACTCAATATGCTTATATTTGAAAGGTAATAATATATTGCCAGATGTAATAATTGAGCCGACTTTCGGCAAAGGTTCATTCGTGATATCCGCGTTAAAATATTTTAATAAATTAAAAGAAATCTATGGAGTAGAAATACACGAACCGTATTATTGGCAGACTAAATTCAGCATCCTTGAATATTTTATAAATAACCAGAAACTTAATAAGCCGAAGATATTTCTCTACCTCAATAATGTTTTTCAATTTGATTTTAGAGCAATTGAGAAATCCATCGGCACGCATAATGTTTTGGTATTAGGCAATCCTCCGTGGGTAACTAATTCTGAACTGGGAAGCTTAAAAGCGCAGAATCTTCCAGATAAAAGTAATTTCAAAGCGCTCAATGGACTTGATGCTATTACCGGCAAGGGAAATTTTGACATCTGTGAATACATTATCCTGATGATGATTAAGTTGTTTTCAAAGTGTAACGGACATATGGCAATGCTGACAAAGAATGCTGTGATTAAAAACCTGGTCTATGATTTGCCAAAGATGAACTACAACATTAACAATGCGGTTGCCCTGAGAATTAATGCCAAAGAATCCTTTGACGCTTCTGTAGAGGCGTCATTATTCAAATGCAGCTTTGGAAGGAATAATAATCAATCCGCTGTTTCATGTAAGGTTTCATCGCTTCACACTCCGAATATTGTTGAGAATACATTCGGGTGGGTTGGAGATAAGTTCGTTTCTGATATGATTTCTTACGGAAAAAGCAAAAAGTATGACGGCGTTTCTCAATACATGTGGAGGCAGGGGATAAAACATGACTGCTCGAATATCATGGAGCTTGAAATGCTGCCCACCAATAAATATCGCAACGGGTTTGGACAGGAAGTAGATATTGAAGATGAGATAGTGTACGGGTTGATTAAAAGTTCTGATTTAAATTTGCCGGTAATATCACAACACAGAAAATATGTAATCGTAACTCAGAAAACAATAGGTGAAAGCACAACTTACATAGAATATAGATCCCCAAAACTTTATCAATATTTAATAGAGAACAAGCATCATTTTGACCAGCGGAAATCAAGCATCTATAAAAACAAGCCTTTATTTTCAATATTCGGAGTCGGAGAATATTCTTTTAAACCGTATAAAGTTGCTATCTCAGGTCTTTATAAACGATCAACCTTTTCCCTGATTTTGTTTGTGAACGACAAGCCTCTTATGCTGGATGATACCTGCTATTTTTTAGGTTTTAATAATATTACCGAGGCTATTTTTGTTTGGGCAATCCTGAATAGTGTGCATGTTCAAAAACTGCTTGCTTCAATAGCGTTTTTAGATGCCAAACGTCCTTACACAAAAGATGTCTTAATGAGACTCGATATTAATCAGGTTGCTTGTGATATGACATATGAAGAAATTGTTACATTTATTAAATCTCTGGATGAAGGGATGTTGGTTCATATTAATGAGAATGAGTGGATGAGGTTTAGTTTGAAGGATACACAAGATTATGTGGGTAAAAATGCAAAACAGTCGTGCCTGTTTTAATATATGCTCAATCAATTATAAGATGGAAAAACCAAATAAGTGCATGATACGATGTCTCAATATGGGAATGGACGTAAGATAGATATGAGAAAGTTTAAGACGATTAACAAATGATTAAATATGACCTCTATAAACTCCTTAAGGAAGAATTGAAGAACGGTTCTGCCGACCTTGTCACGCGGAATTCGGGGCAGGCGATAAGGGAGCGTATTGAGCGGGATATTGCGGATGAAAAGGATGGCGAAGTCATTGCCCTCGATTTCTCAAATATCGGCGTTATTGATTATTCCTGCGCTGATGAGATTGTGGCAAAGCTTATCTCAAGGCTTGTGAGCAATGAATACGGGGATAAATACATTGTCTTAACAGGGCTGAATGAAAATCAGAAGGAGAACATAGAGGTTGCGCTTGAAAGAAAAGACCTTGCTGTGATGGCTGCGACTCGTGATGGTAAGCAAACCATTATTGGAAATCTGAATAACTATCTTCAGGAGACTTTGGATTTAATAACCAAAAAAGGCAGGATTACGGCAGGAGACCTTTCCACTGCATTAAAGCTTCCTGCAAACACAAGCGGCACACGTTTATTAAATCTTCACAAGAAAAGACTTGTTAAAAGGATTGATGAGATAAGAGACGGCGGAAGGGTTTGGGTATATCAGTCGTGTTTGTAGTATAATCGAAGGTTGCCTGAATAAAAAATTTAGATTCCGCATCTAGTGCGGAATGACATAATAAGAGGAATTAAACTGTGTCCGAATTAACGCCTTTAATGAAGCAATATTCCAGCATCAAAGAGAAACATAAGGACTGCATCCTTATGTTCAGGCTCGGGGATTTCTACGAGATGTTCGGGGAGGATGCAAGGATTGCATCAAAAATCCTCCAGATCGCCCTTACGTCAAGAGATAAATCAAAAGAAGAGCCCATGCCCATGTGCGGGATCCCGCATTTCGCCTCCGAGACTTACATAACAAAGTTAATCAAGGCAGGGCATAAGGTCGCAATATGCGAGCAAATGGAGGATGCAAGAGAGGCCAAGGGCCCGGAAAAGGGAATAATCCAGAGGGATGTTGTAAGGGTGATAACACCGGGTACGCATGCGCCGGAACACCCGAAGGAAAACAACTACATCCTCAGTTTTTTCCCTGACGGAAAAAAACACGGCATAGCAGCAGCAGACATATCAACAGGAGAATTTGTCATATACGAAACCACAGAGCCTGTCGAGGATGAGATCAGCAGGTTCGAACCAAGGGAGATTGTTTGTCCAAAGACGCTGAAAGAAAATATCCATTATTCGGAGATATTAAAAAATTTTTACACGACTGCTCATGAAGACTGGGCATTCGATTATGCAGAGGCATACAGGACTCTTTTAATGCATTTTAAAGTATCCTCGCTTGACGGGTATGGCTGCGAAGGAATGAATGCCGCAATATCCGCTGCCGGTGCGCTTGTAAATTATCTTGAAGATACCCAGAAAGAAAACCTGAATTTTAAAAAGATATCAACGCTGCAGCAGACCTCCTTTATGCTGCTTGACGCAGCCACCCAGAGAAATCTTGAACTGATTCATAACCTTAAAAACAGAACAGTCGGAGACTCGACTCTACGAGAAGAAAATACCCTTCTCTGGGCGCTTGATGAGACTCTGACTTCAATGGGCGGAAGGTATCTCCGAGGGTTAATACTGAGGCCGTTTATAGACATAAAAGAGATACACAGGAGACAGGGAGCTGTTGAACACCTTGTCGGCGATTATGAACTGATAGAGGTTCTGCGCAGCAACTTCAGAAAGGTTCAGGACCTTGAAAGACTGGCAAACAGGGTTGCCACAAAAAGCGCTAACCCGAGAGACCTCATTGCGATTAAGAACTCTATCTCGCATTTGCCTTCTATAAAAAAAGCGCTTCTTTTATCTCAGGAACCATACCTGAAGTCAATAGCGGATGAGATATCGGAATTCTCTCTTATGAAGTCCCTGATAGAAGCAGCTGTTATGGATAATCCTCCCTTAAGCCTTCGCGACGGCGGGATTGTAAAGAAAGGTTACAACAAAGAGATTGACGAGCTGAGGAAGATATCAAACAGCGGAAAAGATTTTATCGCGGAACTTGAGATGGATGAAAAAAAGAAGACAGGCATCTCATCCCTTAAGGTCGGCTATAACAGAATATTCGGGTATTACATCGAAGTGACAAAGACAAATCTCGAACAGGTTCCTGACTATTACATAAGAAAGCAGACCCTGGCGGGCGGAGAAAGGTTTATAACCCCTGAACTCAAGGAATATGAATCAAAGGTCCTGGGCGCGGAGGAGAAACTGAAAAATCTTGAGTATCAGGTCTTTAATGAGATACTGGATGAGGTTCAGAAGGAATCGTTCAACCTTGCAAAAACAGCTCATGCTATTGCAGCTGCGGATTTTCTGACATCAATGGCAGTTGCAGCAAAAAGGCACAATTATGTTAAGCCTGTAATAGATGAAAGCGGTATAGTTGAGATATTGGACGGAAGACATCCTGTGCTTGAAAGGATTCCCGGAGAAGAACGTTTTATTTCCAACAGCATACACCTTGATACCGAGGGGATGAGGCTTATGATAATCACAGGGCCTAATATGGCCGGGAAATCCACATACATGAGGCAGATAGCGCTTATAGTGCTTATGGCGCAGATAGGCGGCTTTGTGCCTGCCTCAGAGGCAAGGATAGGAATAGTGGACAGGATATTCACGAGAATCGGCGCAGCTGACTTTATAACAAAAGGGCAGAGTACATTTATGGTCGAGATGGTGGAGACGGCAAACATACTCAACAATGCATCTTCAAAAAGCCTTATTATTATTGACGAGGTTGGAAGAGGAACGAGCACATTTGACGGGATAAGCATTGCCTGGGCTGTTGCTGAGCATATAGCAAAGACATTAAAGGCCAGGACTCTGTTTGCAACTCATTACAATGAATTAACAGAGCTCAGCCTTACGCTTGACGGCGTAAAGAATTACAATGTGGCGGTAAAGGAATGGGGAGATGAGATAATATTCCTGAGAAAGGTTGAAGAGGGACCTGCTGACAAAAGTTATGGCATTCAGGTTGCCCGGCTTGCAGGCCTACCGGCAGAGGTAATTGGCAGGGCCAAAGAGGTTCTGACAAACCTCGAAAAAGAAGAACTGAATGAAACCGGCGAACCAAAATTTGCAGGCCGCAGACATAAAAAAGGCACTGTCCAGCTTGACCTGTTTGCGATGAGGCAGGACCCGTTATCATCTGAAATAATGAACCTCGACATGGAAAAATTAACGCCCCAGGAAGCATTGCATAAACTCAAAGAGCTAAAGAAAAAACTGGAGACGTAAAGCCTTTCTTTAAGTATTTCCCAACGTTTAAGCATATTAAACCGATGCATGAGATTACAGGCAAAACTATTAGTATTTTATAGAAGAAGGAGCTTTTTTATAAGGGTATTATTCAGGTATTGGTGTTAAGCATGGTTATCTTTTTTGGCCTGATTCCGGCAGAACTTAAAGTTAAACTTAAAGTAAGATTTTTTGCATTTCTTGCCTTTTCCGGGGAAACCTGTGCCAGTCTTTGAACCTCCAG
>CAKKPR010000199.1 GCA_919901705.1 Thermodesulfovibrionales bacterium
TGGATATTTAAGGATGCAGTGGAATTCCTGAAAAGCGGCACGATACCGCAGAGACGCTGCAGGAATGAGATCGTCAACACGATGATTACACACCTGAATTTATGCAGCGATTACTACGGTGAGATGATAGGGATTAAGCTTTTCCGTAAATTTTTTGTATGGTATACAAAAGGGCTTACTGATATTAAGCCGCTGAGAGAAAAGGCATTCCATGCAAAGACAAAAGATCAGATGATGGAAACCATTAATGAGCTAAAGGCGGCTAAAGAGGATGTTTTAGTCCGCTAAATTTTTCTTCCTGTATAACTCTGCTTCTCTTTTTATCTTCCTGTAAGCAAAGGGAAACAGAAAAACAACAAGCTGTGTTGAAAGGAACTCTAAAATACTTATTTCTCCTTCCCTGCCGATATATCTTTTGAGAAGGACGAAGGAATGACGGCTTATTGAGGTTGCGCCTATCCAGAGAAAGCCAAACAACAGGACCATCACGAGCATTAAGAAGTTTATTCTCTGGATGAAAACAGCAGATAGAAAAAGGGAAACGAGTATGATGAATGAGCCTATTGCAGCAAGGCTCCAAAAGCAATAATTAGCCAGCAGTTTATCCAGGACATTATCTTTTCCGCTCATAGCACAGGGATGCCGAATTTCTTAAGGCTTTCCGCTAAAGCGCTTAAGGGAAGGCCTATTACATTACAATAATCTCCCTCGATTTTTTTGATGATGACAGAGCCAAGCCCCTGAATAGCATACGCCCCTGCCTTGTCCAGGGGTTCTTTTGTCCTGACATAGGCGTCTATCTCTTTTGAGGAAAGTTTTTTGAGATAGACCTTTGTCTCTACTGAGCTTGAGATTGTTTTATTGCTGCCGGTATCCAGAATAGTAAAGCCTGTAATCACAGAGTGAGGCCTGCCATTAAGTGTCTTGAGCATTTTTTTGGCTTCTGCATCAGTGTGCGGTTTGCCGAGTAATCTGTTTTTAAGGACAATAAATGTGTCTGCTGCAATAATAACCGCATTTTTATATTTTCCGGCAATTGTTTTTGCTTTTTGTTTAGACAGGAACCTCGCGAGTTTATGAGGCTTTAATTTCAGATTCAGGTTTTCTTCATAGTTACTTGCATCAACCCTGAATTTCAGGCGCGTTAGCTTTAGCAGCTCTTTTCTTCTTGGCGATGCCGAGGCAAGAATTATTGTTTTATGCATATTGCCCCGCAGCATAACCTGACGCCCAGGCCCAGTGAAGATTGTACCCTCCCAACTGCCCGGTAACATCCACAGCCTCTCCTATAAAATACAACCCTGCAACCTTTTTTGCGCCCATTGTCTTAGATGATAATTCATCCGTGTCAATTCCGCCAAGAGTAACTTCGGCTTTTTTATATCCCTCGGTCCCGGCCGGCTTAATCTCCCAGAGCCGGAGCTGCCGGGCAATCTTATTAAGTTCCCTGTCTGTGTATTGGCAGATTGGTTTTGGCTGAATATATAAATCGCACCATTTCTGAATAAACCGCTTAGGCAGATATTGGGGCAGAAAATTTTTCATCTCCATTTTACTCTGCCGCTTTGCCACGAATAATTCATAGGCATCTATTGCCGGCAACAGATTGATGATGATGGAATCGCCCTGATTCCAGTAAGATGAGATTTGGAGGACAGCAGGGCCGCTGAGCCCGCGGTGAGTGAAAAGAATATCTCCGCGGAACTCTTTCTTGTTACAACTGACAATTGCATTAATGGAGACTCCGCTCAATTCTCCGAAAATGCCAATATCTTTTTTGCTGAATGTAAGCGGGACCAGCGCAGGTTTTACCGGTGTGACCTTGATGCCGAACTTTCTGGCTATAGTGTGGCCAAAACCTGTTGTCCCAAGTTCAGGGTAAGACAGGCCGCCTGTTGCAATAACCAGTGATTCTGATTGGAACGCGCCGGGGTTTGTTGAAATGACAAAGGAATCTTTTTCCCTTATCTCTGAAATATGGCAGCTTAAGCGTATTTCAACGCCGGCTTCCTTACATTCCTTGTGAAGCATGTTAACAATCTCTGCAGAGTTTTCATTGCAAAATAGTTGGCCGGGTTCTTTTTCGTGATATTTGATGCCATGTTTTTCAAGCATGACAATAAAATCATGAGGCGTAAAACGGCTGAGGGCTGACTTACAAAAGTGAGGGTTGTGAGATAGATATTTGTCAGGGGAAGCATTAATATTCGTAAAATTACAATGCCCGCCCCCTGAGATGCGTATCTTGCTCCCTGTTTTTTTAGCATGGTCAAGAATTAAAACAGAGCGGCCGCGCTTTCCTGATTCGATAGCGCACATCAGGCCTGCTGCCCCTGCCCCGATGATAATGACATCCTTTTCCATGCTGTCTTTATTATAATGGGCTTCAGAGCTTAAAGTATTTATGTTTTTTGGTGGTACTGTAATAATTTATTCGAAATGACAAAAAAATCAGGCTATAATTAAGACATAATGATAAGAGCTTTTTTCGAAAAGAACAATGGCAAAAGAACTTTCCCTGAACACGAAGTCAAAGGGCTTCTGAAAAGCATCGGGCTTTCTGTGCCAATGGGTGTGTTTGTCCCGAAAGGGGAACAGCTTTCAGCTTTAAGCAATCAGTTATCAGCTCTTGCATATCCAATGGCAGCAAAAGTCTCTTCTTCAAAGATAACGTCAAAGACTGATACAAAAGGAATAAGGCTCGGGATCAAAAACGAGGATGAATTAAAAAATGCCGTTAATGAACTTTCAGGGATAGAGAATGCGGAAGGAGTGCTTGTCGAGGAAATGGCTCCGGAGGGGCTTGAAGTTATTGTCGGAGGGATAATAGACAAGCAGTTCGGCCCTGTTGTAATGTTCGGCCTTGGCGGGGTATTTGTAGAATTATACAAGGATGTTGCATTTGCCTTAGCGCCGATGAAGGAGAAGGACGCGCTTTGGCTTATTCAACAGATAAAGGGGTATAAACTAATTGAAGGCTACCGCGGAAAACCTGCTGTTGATAAAGATGCTCTTATTAAGGCAATCCTTGCAGTTTCGGAGATTATGGCAGCAGGAAATGTTGAAGAAATAGACTTGAATCCCATAGCCCTTTATCCTCAAGGCGCAATAATTCTTGATGC
>CAKKPR010000200.1 GCA_919901705.1 Thermodesulfovibrionales bacterium
GGAAATCTTCTCGGGATGTTAAATTCATCTATTATTGCCTCGACCTCGGATGCAGGGTCCTCGGGTTTTTTTATTACCTTCACAATCCTTCCTGCAGGCGGCCTTTTATCTGCCGGATAATTAATAATATCGGCTATAACCGTATCCCCGTCTTTTGCCAGCCCTTTATCCCCCGGAGGTATGTAAAGGTCAAATGGTATGGATTTATTTTTGGGCCTGACATAAGAGGCAGTTTTTGTGACATCAAGCTTTCCGATTATCCTCGTATGCGCCCTTTCGATTATCCTTATTATCCTGCCTTCGCGTTTATGCAGGTTCTCCACCCTTACGACAACCCTGTCATTATCCATCGCTCCTGAGGTTGCACGCCCGGGAATAAAGAAGTCCCTTTCTCCGGGTTTCTCTGTTATCACAAAACCGTAACCATCCTTATGCGCCTCAAAGTAACCTGTTACAAGATTTGTATCCTCTGCCGGAACATAAAGGCCTTTTTTTGTCAGTATGATGTCACCGTCTCTGAGCATCTCCCTGAGAACCTTTTTTAATGAGCGCGCCTCAGAATGGTTTAGTCCTATGATATGAACTATTTCCTTGAAGCTGACAGGCTTTTTAATTTTTTCTTTAAAGAATGAAAAAACGGTTTGTTTATTTACCATGACAGTTGCAGAACAGGCAGTTTAAAAAAAGGGGAACAGGTTTAATCCGTATCCCCTCGGTTGCGAGTCGCGACGACCTTTTTATTTCTTGCAGTCTATATATTTTTTGAGACTCTAGATGTTTTATTCGAGTATTTCAAGAACGCAGCGTTTGCCTATTTTAGTGCCTGAAGCGCTGAGGATTGTCCTCATTGCACGTGCGGTCTTGCCCTGTTTGCCTATAACTTTTCCAAGGTCAGTCTGCGCAACCCTTAGTTCAAAAACAGTGGTCTTTTCACCCACAACCTCTGAAACTGCAACATCTTCCGGCTTGTCAACCAGAGCCTTAGCCATTGACTCAACCAATTGTTTCATCTTCTCCACCTCCATAGGAATTTGGACTGTCTACGACTCCTGGAGTTATAGTCCAGCCCTTTTCAAAAGCTTTTTAGTAACATCAGTAGTTTGTGCTCCTTTTTGTAACCAAAGCCTGGCCTTCTCTAAATTCACTTTTATCTCGGAAGGCTCCTTAAGCGGATCATATGTTCCGAGTACCTCTATAAAAGGCCCATCCCTTTTAGCCCTTGAATCAACTACTACCATCCTGTAGAAAGGTCTCTTATGGGCGCCTAATCTCCTTAATCTGATCTTAACCAAAACTCTACCTCCTCGTTTCATCTAAAACTTTTCTGAGTTTTAAGCTTACCAGAAAGAGCATAAACTGTCAATAACAGCAAGGCTGTTTTTGGTTTAAAAAACTTTATATCCCTTTGTTAAACAGATTTAAATCATTACCATGCTATGATAACACAGAATATTTTTTATTGAATGTTTTCGAAGCTTTCATACGGGATTCAGGCAAATATCTATCTTAGGATTTCAGGGAGAACTTATGTTCCGGTTTTTGAAGTGCGTGCGGGATGGTTATATGCATCTGCTTCGTGTATTCCTT
Organism: Thermodesulfovibrionales bacterium; assembly: GCA_919901705.1. Classification (GTDB taxonomy): domain Bacteria; phylum Nitrospirota; class Thermodesulfovibrionia; order Thermodesulfovibrionales; family UBA1546; genus SCSY01. Next base: position 1,588 of record CAKKPR010000200.1, read on the forward strand.
GCCTTTCTCTTTCCTGCAAGATTTTCTCAGAAATTTGGACGAAAAAAATCCAGTGGAGACAAGAAAATATTCTACCGCCGGCAGCCCAAGCCTGTATGGGTAAGACAGGAAGTAATCCGGCTCAAGGCGCTTATGCCTGAGGCAGGCTGTAGAATAATTGCCAATACATTCAATCGCAGGTTTGCAGAGAGCAAGCAGATGACGGTAAGTAAAACATTTGTGAATGAGACTGTAAAAAAGCATAAATATGAGATTCAGATATTGAGAAAAAAGATTAAAAACGGAAAACCGAAAGGCGTGCCGGGAAATCTTATCTGGGGAGCGGATTTAACTGGTAAGAAAGATTCTCTTGGAAATCTCTATAACATACTCGGGATAGTTGAACATAAAAGCAGGCAGAGCCTTAGCCTATCTGCCTTGAAGGATAAGGCATCTATCACAATATTACGCTGCTTGCTTGATGCTGTTGAGAGCTATGGCAAACCCAGATTTTTGCGGACAGATAACGAATCTGTCTTTACCTCATGGCTATTTAGATTAGGTTTATGGCTGATGGGAATTCGACATCAACTTATAGAGAAAAGTTGTCCATGGCAGAATGGGAAAATTGAACGGTTCTTTGGGACATTAAAAGAAAAGCTGAACCAATGGCAGGTAAACAATCAGGAACAACTTAATGGAGCGCTTGTTCAGTTCCGGTTCTGGTACAACCATGTCAGGCCGCATCAAAATCTGGATGGAAGGACTTCGGCAGAGGTATGGAGGGGGATAGATGTCTACAAAAAAGAGCCGAAACAGGAATACTGGTTTGAGGCATGGGATGGATTGCTGACGGGGATTTACCTGAAACTGTAATCTGTCTACCGGAACAGTTTTGAAATTGAACTTTTAAAAGAGTGTCCGTAAGAGATTTGTGTTCAGCCGCTGTGTCGGTCTGAAAATATTACCCGGACGCAATAAAAAGATACAAAGCGTACAGTTAAGGAGAGAAATTCTGAAAAGAAACGATTGAGATAACGGCAGATTCCTTTAAAAATTAGCTCACGCAGCGCAGGAAACCCCTTGCGGACGGTCGGACAGGACTCCCTTTAAAAAACCTGTCAAGAGAAAAATGGTTGACTTAACCTTAAAAATCAC
>CAKKPR010000201.1 GCA_919901705.1 Thermodesulfovibrionales bacterium
AATGACAGCGAGGGACCTGCTCGCAATGACAACCTTCTATGTCTATTTTTCGGTTAAGGTGAGTATCTGGATTTTCTTGCAGAATAATTCGTATAATAATTTACAGTCTTTGGATACCGAGGACGCATACTTTTCATTTGCCCGGAATTCAGATTGCAATTTAAAACGAGGAGAAGAATACATGAATAGCGCTGTCAAGAATGAAAAGCTCAATAACTGGATAAAAGAGGTGGCAGATATGTGCCAGCCTGACGATATTTATTTATGTAACGGGACGAAGGAAGAATATGACCTCATGATGGCAAAGTTGCTGGCAAGCGGGAGCGCCATTCCCCTTAAGAAACGGCCCAATAGTTTTCTTTTCCGCTCCGACCCAAGCGATGTGGCACGTGTTGAGGACCGTACATACATCAGCACATCCTCTAAAGATGAAGCAGGCCCTACAAACAACTGGGTTGCTCCTGCTGAACTTAAAAATATTATGAAGAACCTTTACAAAGGCTGCATGAAGGGCCGTACAATGTATGTTATCCCTTTTTCAATGGGGCCGATAGGTTCTCCAATCTCAAAGATAGGGGTCGAAATCTCTGACAGTCCTTATGTTGTAGTAAACATGCATATCATGACCCGTGTCAGTTCGAAGGTATTGGAACTCCTTAATGCCGGTGAGGATTTTATCCCTTGCCTGCATTCAATCGGCGCACCCCTGGCAAAAGGGCAGAAAGATGTTCAATGGCCATGCGCGCCGATAGAGAGCAAATATATAAGCCATTTCCCCGAGGAAAATCTGATATGGTCATATGGTTCAGGTTACGGCGGAAATGCCCTGCTGGGAAAAAAATGCCTTGCGCTTCGCATCGCCTCTGCAATGGCAAAAAGAGAAGGCTGGATGGCGGAACATATGCTCGTCCTGCGGCTTACTAACCCTGAGGGTAAACAGTATCACATTGCTGCTGCATTTCCCTCTGCATGCGGCAAAACAAATCTGGCTATGATGCAGCCATCAATTAAAGGCTGGAAATGTGAATGCATCGGCGACGACATAGCGTGGATGAAGATAGGTGCAGACGGGCGCCTTCATGCCATAAATCCTGAAAGCGGTTTTTTTGGCGTGGCGCCCGGAACATCATATGACACTAATCCGATGGCAATGGATACCATCAGAAAAAATGTCATCTTCACCAACTGCGCCCTTGCAGACGACGGAGATATATGGTGGGAAGGCATAAACAGTGATGTACCTTCACACCTCATTGACTGGAAAGGCAGGAACTGGACCCCTGACAGCCAGGGAGACGCAGCCCATCCGAATGCGCGCTTTACTGCACCTGCGTCCCAGTGCCCGGTAATCTGCAAGGACTGGGAAAATCCTAAAGGTGTTCCAATTGACATTTTCATATTCGGCGGCCGAAGAAGCAGTGTTGTTCCACTCATCTATGAAGCATATTCATGGGAGCATGGCGTTTTCCTTGGCGCTACCGCAGCTTCTGAAACCACTTTTGCAAATATCGGCGCTGTAGGCAATCTGAGAAGGGACCCCTTTGCCATGAAGCCTTTCTGCGGCTACAATATGGCTGACTATTTCCAGCACTGGTTCAATATGGGCGAAAAGCTCGGCAGCAAGGCGCCAAGGATTTTTTATGTCAACTGGTTCAGAAAAAGTCAGGACGGCAAGTTTTTGTGGCCCGGTTTCAGCGACAACAGCAGAGTGCTTAAATGGATGTGCGAACGTGTTGACAATAAGGTCAACGCAGAAAAATCACCTATAGGTTTATTGCCCAGGGAAGCAGATATTGACCTGACCGGCCTGAACATACCATCCGAAAATATGAAAGAACTGATGCAGGTTGATCTAAAGGAGTGGAGGGCCGAGATACCTGATATTAAGAACCACTTCGCAACATTCGGCAATCGTCTTCCTGAAAGGTTAAAAAAGCAGCTCAAGGAACTCGCGGCACGTCTTGGATAAAATAATCTCAAAGAAATCTCTCGTTAATGTGCTGGGGGTAGTGTATGCCCATACCAAAACCAGTGACGGCGGAGACCTGTATCTCACACGTTTTGCCGAACCCTACGAAAAACATTTCGAGATAGAAAACTGGCATGAAAAAAATTGGTTTGACGAACACAAAGTAAGGCTTAAAGGCACAAGTTCTGTTTACAGGATCCCGACAAAAGAGGTTAACGGTAAAAGTCTTGATCTGGTTGTCAAGAACTGCCGTGTCGGAGAAGATGTTCCTCTGGATACCCATACCTTGCAGGAATTCTGCGATGCCGAGTTCAACAGCCCGTGGGAAGAGTTCTCTCTGGTCACAGAGATGCGGGAGAATTACTATGGCCCGAAAGAAATGAGGGTTAATACCCAGCGCCCCATGGCAATCTATGTGCCTCCGGAAATGATGCAGTTGTGGCAGAGCGGGAGGTCGCGGGAAAAAATCAACCGGATAAGAGCCAAACATCCCGGCATCGACCTTGATATACTGAAACAGTACAAGCTCATCTATGAATGGATTAAAGGAAATAATCTCATCGAAATTTTTGAACATATAGATCTGGACCATACTGAACTTATCAGCTATCTAAAAAAGATTAACTACAAGGCTATTGGAGACCTCAACAAAAAGGGGTATCTGGTTGCTGATATGAAGCCCGAGCATATAATAATCAGCGAAGCCGAAACGCGGCTTATTGAAGAAATCGGCAGGGCAGAAAATATCGACGCCACAGGGAAACAGGTTGAACTGTTATATCAATTGCTGCATGAGGGCAAATATTCAGTAATTGATTATGAGCTCCTGTCACGCACTCCAGAACATGAAGAAGAGGTTAAATCAACGCGGAGACACTCGTATCTGGATGACCAAAAAAACCGCTTTGTGCCTACGCCCTTGCCTGCTCATCTTTCTTATCAGGAAATTTTTGGTGTTCCCTATATATTCGGACATGCAGAGAGCACAGGAGGAAGCCTGTGGGTTGTTGGAAAGAATGCCCATTTATTCGATTATTTTCTTCCTGAAAGGTGGAGGAAGACTCCGTCCATAAAATTATCCTATACCAATGAAGTATTCTATACGATAACAAAAGATAACATTCATCTGGTCTGGAAAACTTCCCGTGTAGGTGAAATGCCGGCTGGTGAGAACGAGCAAAGTTTCGATTCCAAAATCCATCAGTTTGGCATAAACAGCCCCTTTGAAGAATTTGCCATTTCTCTTGCACTGAACCAGCTTGGGATCCCTTCGGTTTATGTAAGGGCGATATATATGACCGGAAGCAAAAAAATAGAGGCATCAACTGATTTAAGGAAATACGAGTCTCATAAAAACATCCTTGACACCGAAGGCAATCCTATTCTTCAGGAGACTCACAATTACATCACAATCAGGGGCTGGTACAACGGCCCTGACCAGTGGGTCGCCGAGCACAGCGACTCATTATACACACCGGTAGACCTTTCCAAGGCTCCCTACAGAGGGATTATCAATGAATCAGAATGTCAGATACTTCTGGATAAGGCAAAAGAGAGATTAAAAAACGCAGGCTATGACGGTTCACTACTGAAAACTAACGACCTCCTGTTAGCAGTAAATGATGATGGGGAGATTATGAAAAATAATTCCGGCGAA
>CAKKPR010000202.1 GCA_919901705.1 Thermodesulfovibrionales bacterium
TAACCTTAAAACATGCAATAGTATCAAGGACTTTGCTTTATAAACACCAATTGCTTGCTGGACAGCATGAATGCAAGTCATGACAACCCCCTAACCCCCTTTTTTTTCTCCTCAGCGAATCCGCCTGTGTGCGGAAAGGGGGAATTACCCACTTGAAATGAGAAAGAACCAATCAATAAGATTCGTCCATAGATAGCGCTTTAACATCTTAAGACTCCGCTGCATTTGTATTTTGTATTCTGTTTTTGATATTATTTGATTAATATAGCGGTTTGGGAGGTTAGAATGCTATTTATAAGAATTATTATTTTGATTGTCTTTTTGATTCCGCCGGTTTTTTGCTATGCTGAAACAGAAGAAACAGGCGACGCGTCTATTGAAGATTTAAATAAAGCAATTGCCGCTAATCCAAAAAATGCAGATATATACTATAATCGTGGCCTTGCTCACGCCCAATCAGGGGATACAGCGGAAGCTATTAAGGATTTCACCAAGGCAATTGCATTAAACCCCAGGAATGCAGATGCCTACTATTACCGGGGGCGAGCCCATATTAAAAGCGGTCAGAATGATATGGCAATTGAGGATTTCAAGGAGGCAATCGAGATAAACCCGGATTATTATAAGGCCTACTATAATCGCGGACTTGTATATTACGGCAAAGGCTTGTATGACGAAGCAGTTAAAGATTTCGATAAAACAATCGAGATAAACCCCAAATATGCGGTTGCCTTTTACCATCGCGGCCTTGCTTATGCGTTGTCAGGTTACACCGAAAAATCAATAGATGATTTCCAGAAGGCCTGTGGCCTTGATTTAAAGGTTGCATGTAAAAAATTAAAATCTCTCCTTGGAGACAAGCAATCCAAGCCAATGATGCCGACGAAGCAGGACGAATAGGCATCCTTATATGGTGGGCGATGAGGGTATCGAACCCACGACCTTTCCCGTGTGAAGGGAACGCTCTACCACTGAGCTAATCGCCCTCTACTCCTCTTTTCT
>CAKKPR010000203.1:0-1271 GCA_919901705.1 Thermodesulfovibrionales bacterium
TCTGGTTCGCTGCCGTCAAGCCGGGTAACCTCGCTGTCAAATTTGATGTTGAAGGAAAAAAATAAGGCTGCCAGGGTTAATAAGGCCCAGCTGCCGACAATCATTCTTTTGTGCAAGTAAAGACTTTCGAGTTTCTTTTCCTCAGGCGGGTTGAGAACGTTGCTTTTTTTCATGGACAATAAAAGAGGCAAAATAAAGAGCGCAAGGGCAAGGGAGAAGATGGTGCATAATATGGAGAAAGAAGCGAGCTGATGATACCCCTGTATATGAGAAAAATAAAGGGCGCTAAAACCAAATATAGTTGTAGCTGCATCAACAAATAAGAGTTTTGCAAGACTGACTCTTTGCGAGGCGCCGGCGCCTTTCCTTGCCGCTATGTATACATGGAGGCCATAGTCAGTGGAGATACCGGCGATTGCTGTTCCAAAACCGATGACCAGATAAGAGATCTTGCCGAGGATAAGATAAGACAGGCCGATTGACAGAATAACTGCAACCAGCGGAGCTATAAATACAAGTATGACCCTCATGTCACGGAAAACGGCAATAAATAAAAGCAGAAACGCGACCGATAAGAGTGTAGAGGCCACCAGGATATCACGCTTGATAACCTTTTCATTGCTGAAGGTGTGGAGATGGCCGCCAATGACGTCGGCAGAAACATATTCCGGCAGGCGTCCTGTCTGCTCCTGCAAAGCAGTTACAAGTTTTTTGCAGCCGGGCGAGTCCGTCATTGCTACAGGCGTCTGGATTATAAGCAATGCGTGGCGTCCGTCGCGGCTGACAAAATGTCCATCCTCTATGCTGACGTCATACCCCATGGAAGCAGGAAGCGCCCTTAATTTATCAATCAGAAGAAGTCTTATACCGAGGGGGTCGGTGCGGGACATGGAAGTCATGAAGATGCTTTCGGGTTTCAGCGATTGCCTGTAAATCCCCTGCAGTTTTTCAGAGATGCCTGCGGCGTTTATCTGGCTGTCTATAAAGGACAAATCTTTTTCGCCCAGCATCTGGGGCGCATAATTTATAACAGAGAGGGCCTCCATAACATTCAGGACAGAGATGCCTGTAATAACTTTGCTGAACAAGGAAGGCGGAAGGGACGCTGCCAGTTGGTCGGCTGCATTAAAAAGGTCTTTCCTGGTTTTGTCAGAAGAGGTTAAGGCCAGCGAGATGATGACCTTGTCAGAGAGTTTGGAATCCCTTAAAAAATTTATGCTGCGACGGATGTCCCTGTCATTCGGGAGCATTAAATCAATATTGCCTTCAAA
>CAKKPR010000203.1:1371-4412 GCA_919901705.1 Thermodesulfovibrionales bacterium
AACCAGACTGTCAGCTGATTCAGCACATTTTTAAGGACGGGATTTTTAGCCAGGACTATTTCCTGCACCTGATTAGTATCCTCATCCCACTGGCGGATTGACTTATCTGTAATTACCACAGAATATTTAACGGGCTTATCAACATGCCAGGCAAGCCTGTCAGGCTTTTGAAGATATATCCGCCCTTTCAGAATAATTTTATTTTTGAATATCGCTAATTCTTTTTCCTGGATGAAATCTGTCTTCAGGCTTTTGAAAGCGGAAATTTTTTCCCCCAGCCTGCGCAACAGGCCGGATATGTCAGAGGCCTCACTTTTCTTCTCTTCTTTTGCCTCTAAGCCTTCCTTTATCCCGGCCCTTGCCAGGAATCCTTCCCCCTGTAATGGCTGGAATAGCGGCGGGACCAGGTACAAAAACAAAAAAACCAGCAATAAAATCAGCAGAACTTTTTTGGCCTTTATCTTCATTTATTATTATGCCAGACCTTTATTTCACCTCTGGCAATTAACTCCTTTCCTTTAAACACCTCTCCCTTTATAACGCCGAACTCGCCGTATTTGGCAGCTTTATAAACAGACACGCGCAGCTTGTCTCCAATGCCGGCGTGACCTGTTATCTCTAAATTTTTTACGCCTATCAAAAAGCCTTGCTGTTTGGGCTTTCCGTTCCCAAGATTTTTAAATCCATTTTGAGCTGCTATGGCCTGGGCAATAATTTCTATGTAGGAGGCATCATCGAGCTTACCGTTTTCTCCGGTAAATATCGTATCTTCCGTGATCTCCACCTCTGAAACAGATGACCTTTCCTTTACCTCTATTAATCTGCTGACTAAAAGCATGGGCGGCTTGTGAGGAACAAGCCCGGCAGCATCTGCCGGCAGATGGACAATATCTTTCTGCCTGCCTGAATTCTTCCAGCATAAGGGATCTGAAGCCAGATAATCTCCTGTCATCTGGTATGCCGCTCCGCGGCAGCCGTAACAGTCATTCACCTGCACACATTCACCGCATGGCCCTTTTATGGTCTCTTTATAATTTTTCAGATCCTGAATAACCTCGCTGTCTCTGATTATATCTTTCAGTTTCCTTTCCCTTATATTGCCAACGGATATTGTAACTCCAACGCATGGCTGGACATATCCCTCCGAATTTACAGCGCAGGAGAATTGATGCCTCATGCACTCCCCTCCTACCAAAGGAGGCTGCGGGTTCCAGTGATATCCATATTTTCCCCTGTCAAGCTCTGCGATCTCGTGAAAAAGCTCCTGTATGCGGTTGATTTCAATATCTAAAAAATTGCTCCCCCTGGCTTTTCCCTGAGGGGTTATCATCTCGAAATAGGGATTAATGTTTTGCTCCCTCAGCCATTCCCACATCTTCGCAAGTTCATCTATATTCTGCCTGCAGATAACCGTGCTGATTCCCATGGGACAGCCGGAAGGGTAGCCTGCCGCTTTCAGATTTCTGAAAGCGGCCTGTATCTGCTGATAAGCTCCTTTTTTGCCTGAGAGCATATCCTGAAGCTTTTCATCAAAGGTATTCATCTTAAGGACAACGGTCACATTGTATTTAAGCAGTTCCTGCGCAACAGGCAGAGTTATATTTGCGCCGTTTGTAAAAAGTTCTATATCCAATTCCTCTTTTTTTATGAACTGTATCATCTCCATGATATTGGGATATAACATGGGTTCTCCGCCCAGGATTATGATTTTCCTTGCGCCCAGTTCTTTGGCCTGGATAATGACATCGCAGAGCTCTTCACGGCTCAGCTCATTTTCGTGCTTCGAATTATTTGTTGCATAACAATAGACACAATGGAAATTACAACTACGGTTAAATTCTATCTCCATAGAGAGAAGCCTGTTGTTTCTTACAGCCTCTTCTATTTCCTCTTTGGAGAATTCCGCTCCATAAATGCGGTTCTGGCAACTATTCATCTGTTTTCCTTGTGAGAATTAAACTATTAAATTCTGTCATATCCCGTTCTCCATCAGGGATAATTCCCTGCTTATAATTTCGCGCACCCTGTTCTTTAATGAAAACACGTTCATGTCTTTATAGTCATCCCAGAGAATAGACGGCAGCCTGCGAACCCTGATGGTTCCCGGCCTCAGGAGCAGGGATCCCTTCGGAGGGATGTTTTCATTCCCTGATATGCAAATGGGGACAATAGCGGCCTGTGCCTGCAATGCAAGCCTGAAAGCAGACCCGTGGAAATTGCCCATCTCTTTACCTCCTGAACGTGTTCCTTCAGGGAAAAATATGATAGAGACCTTCTCTTGCAGTAATTTTAGAGCCTTGTCAAAAAATAATCCGGAAGGCATCTTGTTGACATTAAGATAGCCTGCAAGCCTGGCATAGATGCCCAGAACAGGGATATTGAAGGGCCATACATTCACAATCTGGATGGCCTCATGAGGGAGCACACACATCAAAAAAGGATCCGATGATGACTTGTGGTTGGAAACAAATATATAAGGTTCAGGTCGGTACGACTCGTTCTCCTCGGCTCTCCTCGGCGAGTCGCCTGAGGCGACGAACCCGCCTGAGTGCGGGCAACCGAGGGAGTTGTTTTTTGAATGGTCCTCGTAATGGATTTTGATTAACGGGAAAGGGATGAATGTCATAACTCTTCCGTACCAGCTTATGGCGCGCCGGAAGCGTTTCATGGCATAGCGATGCGGTATAAATATTGCCAAAAAGGCAACAAAAAGCGTTAAGGCAGGGATAACCATAATGGAAAATAGTATAAAAAAAGTATAAAAATATAAATTCATAAAATATAATTTAAACCTGTTCATTCCCGGTCATTAGTTTTTCCTGGGTTCCTTATTTTTTATATCGAAAATAAACTGATAAACATCCCCCAGGGTCCTTATGTTTCTGACGCTTTCCTCATTTCGAATATTGACCCCGAAACTTTTCTGGAGAGCGACTATCAGGTCAACAATATCCAGGCTGTCCAGCCCGAGGTCGGTAAAGATATGGGCCTGCGGCTGCAATTTTTCTTTTTCTATTTCAAAAGACTCTTCAAATACCCTG
>CAKKPR010000204.1 GCA_919901705.1 Thermodesulfovibrionales bacterium
TCAAAAGAGAGGTATGCTTAGGTATTGCTTGCTTTGAGATAGCGTCTCTGGAGCGTTTCTACGAAACCGTTTTTGATGCATTTTTGTAATTATAGCAGTTTTATGTCTTATGACTTTTTTTAGGATGGTCTTCTTTGTAAGAGACCAGAATTGCAAAGATTATTATTACAATAACAGCAGCGAATATGAAATAAATACCCATTTTATTTGTCCTCCTTTGTTTCGGGAATTACATAAAAGCCGACAATAGATGATAACACAGCTAAGATAAACATGATACTGCCGATAGGGATTGTAAGTTTATCCATAAGAACACCGCCTACGAGTCCAACTGTAATAAAATATTTGCCGATATCAATAAGCGCTTTTCCTATTTCTTTTCGTCTGTCTTTGTGTTTCATGCTTTATTATAACCTATCAGTCTTTTAAATAAAAATCAAGGAAAAGACTTACTTATTCAATGATATGATAACCTATCTCCCGAAGAGCAGCTTTCCGAATAAAAGCAGATAATGTCTCACCAGGCGGCAGTTTCCTTTTAAGCTCTGCCTTCATAACCTTAGTAAATCTCACAGTAACAGTAATCCAACCCTTAAGAACTCTTTTCATTTGTGTTATCCCTTTTCTCAGGCGAGTTATTTCCCGCCCCCGGAGTTCTGTAACGTCCGGAGCGGGAAATAACTCTTAGCCTTGTTCCTCAGGACGTTTGTCGTCCACCGGGATCTGAGGCTTACGCTCAGAAACCCGGCAGCCGTCAACCGCCTGTAGAAGTGTTTCTAATACTTTAAGCCGATTATCATAATCAGCTATCCGCACCAATACAAATTTTTCCTGTTTAACGGTCAACATCTTATCTACCTCCTCATGTCTGAACTCACCCTACCAAGGATATAGGCCAAGCCCTGAAAGTGTCTTAAATCGCATTTTAGGAAGCCGCGTTTCCCCTGCAAGAGCCCAAATTTAAGTTTTCTTTATTTCTGCGATTAGCCCGCAATGTATTCTTCACATAAAGTATATATCGCAATTCGCGTCTCAATTCATCTATATCTAAACTTTTGTATCTCTCAATTAATTCTGAAAATAATCCTCTTCTTTCCAACGACATGTTTTCAATTTTTTTCTCCAACTGCTTCATTACAACATCATCCTTACTTTTTTCTTTCATATTGCCCCCATATAAGAGAACCGGTTAATAATTTTATAAATACAGTTAACAATCATCATGCCGCCTCTCTCAAAGGTATTTGATAATAAGGATTTGAATCATCCATTTTAAATGTAAAGTCATGAGGAATATTAATACCAGAGTCAATCACAGAAACATCAGAATTTATAAAAGAGATTTTGAGAGAGCGATACGCCCGGAGCGCACGTTTCATTTTTTCTTTTGAAAACTTTTTCCTTGAAGCTTTAATTCCCCGAGTAAGAATTATTGTATACATACCCATAAATACGTCTGCCTGTTCATCACTAAAATTTTTTCTCAACTTGTCATGCACATCATTCGCTTTCATAGATTTAGTCTCCTTACAAATCATCAAATTAGCTATCATCCTTTCCAATTCACCCCTACAATCAATCAATCCTATCATTTTATAATATTTTAAATATCCATTCCATGTCCTTATTTTTAATTTAGATTTCATACCAAGAAGATTGAGATATTCAGCTGCTACATAGCGTAATCTGGTTTTCAATTCCGCTTCTGCTCTAATTATTCTGTTAGCATCATTAAATAAATTCCGAGACTCAACTTCATTTTTAAATCTTTTCATATCGTGTTTTTTAAACTCGGGACCTTTAGCATATACCTTTAAAGTAGCGTGTCGAGAAGGACAGTAAATACTTTCGTTTTCATAAAATTCTTTTTTCTTCCTCGGATAATCGAGCCGTTGAAGATAATTAATGATGTCTTTTACCATGTCTGCATTAGACAACTCATAGTTAGAACAGACATCGAGACGATTTAAAAACCAATCGCTTACACGAGGCAGTTTAATTTGAAACGTCTTTTCAAATTTTATTTTTACGGTATGAACTACAACATCAGCCATATTTTCGTCAATTGTTCGAATATTATTACCAAGCATAATTTTAGGAGCAGAAAATTCGATTTTTAAATGAGGATACCCGGAAGCAACTACAGTTCTATTGATTCCAGGGTCATGGATAAATCTTTTATCGTCAAGCTTCCAACGAACCCGATAATTCCAAGAATGAGACAGTTCAAAATTATAGTATTCAAACTCCACGGAGCCATCCACGCAGTCTACACGTTGCGTCATAAGGGATTTAGACACTAAAAAATGATAGGCTTCACGACTTATAGGAATTATAAAACCCATAGTGTCTATCATATAGCAATGCCTTTAGAGGGGTCATATATGACCCTTTCGAGCGGTGTTACAGTGTACCGCTCTCTTTTTTCTTGCTTAATGACAGATTGCTGACAGAGATATTTTACATAATATGCAGGTAAATGCTTGAAATTAAAGAATAAAATTGGTGGAGGCGGCGGGAATTGAACCCGCGTCCGAAAGCACTACGCTCACGCTTCTACATGTTTATCCTGCCCTTTAAATCTCGGATGATTAACCGCCGGCAGGCGGGCTTTTCATCATCCCATCTCCCTTTATCTCACCTCAGGTTCAGGAGAAAGACCCGAGGCCAGCCTGCTGTCCGTCGCTATCCCCAAAACACAGGCGATCTCAAGGTAGCGAGCTGCTTTAATTAAGCAGCGATTGCCAGTTCGTTGTTGGCGTTTGTGTTTGTTTCCACCTTTTAACGTGGTGATGGAGCCACGACATGCCACCTGAGCCTCATAACTCCCGTCGAGCCCTTTCGCCCCCGACTGAACAGGTAATTGGAAATTAGGGTTTTGGTATTAGTTTCAAAATCCTTTTACTAACCCCTGCTCCCTAAAACCTACCCCCTGTTTCTGATAGCTCTTGCTATCTCTCTCTTTGCTTCCCTTTCCTTTATTTTATCACGTTTTTCAAAAACCTGCTTGCCTTTTGCAAATCCGACCTCGACCTTTGCCATTGAGCCCTTAAAATATACCTTCAAAGGAATAAGCGTGTATCCTTTCTGGGCAACCTTCCCCCTTAATCTCTCTATCTCTTTTCTGTGCAGAAGAAGTTTTCTTGTCCTTAATGGCTCATGGTTTGTGATGTTACCGTGGCTGTAAGGGCTTATATGACAATTAAGGAGAAAGACCTCATTGTCTTTTACAAGCACATAACTGTCTTTTAAGTTTGCCTGTCCCGCTCTTAAGGACTTTACCTCTGTCCCTAAAAGGGCAATGCCGGCCTCTATTGTTTCTTCGATATGGTAATCGTGATATGCCTTTCTGTTCTGACAGACTACATTCATTCAGTATGATACCATGCTGACAGATTCAAATACTAAGGAGTTCATAAGTAAAACCACATCAATGGGACTATTCTGTCATTGCGGCTTCCGTTCTCCGTAGCATTACTGCGAAGGATGAATGTCCGCAATCCTTCTTAGAAGAAAGATTCCCGATTCTCCTCGGCGAATCCGCCCGAGGCGGACAAGCGGGAATGACAGGTAGTAAGGGTTTACTCCCCTCTTTTTGAACGGCTATAATAACACATGAACGACAAAGACGAATTACTGGAGATAATAAACAGGGAAGGCAAGGTCATTGGCCTTGCCCCGAGAGGTAAGGTGCATGGCAACCCCTCATTAATGCATCGCGTTGTACATGTTCTGGTATTCAACAAAAAAGGAAAGCTGCTTCTCCAGAAGCGTTCAGCGGACAAAGATGTAGCGCCGGGCAGATGGGATACATCAGTCGGCGGCCACGTTGATCCTGGAGAAGGCCTGATTGAGGCTGCCGAACGGGAGATGGAAGAAGAGCTGGGCATAGCAAAGTGCAAACCTCAACTACTCTATACTTATATGCATACAAATTCATATGAGACAGAGCTTGTATATACATATTCATGTGTCTATGAAGGTGAAATATTATTCAACAAACAGGAAATTGACGAAGTCGGGTTATGGGATATCAGGGACATAAAAAATCATATCGGCAAAGATATATTCAGTGACAATTTTGAGCATGAGATTTCTACTTATCTGCAATTTGCAGGGGAAAAAAACAATACAGGAGGCCGGGCCGGAGATATTATTTGAACGGTTTCCTTATACTCCCCGCCTTTCACCGCCGTATATATATTTATGCATCTGAAGATTCAGCCTGACATCAAGCCTGTCTTCAAGCATCCATTTAATAAGTAATTCAGGTGCAAGCATTCCAAAGGCAGGAGAAAAAAGTATCTGACATCTGGGCTTCAGGTTGTATTTCCTGATTATATCCTTTGACCATTCATAATCCGTCCTGTCTGTAATTACAAACTTAACTTCATCGGATGGTTTTATATAATCAAAATTTGAAACATCCATATCCTCAGACATGCCGCTCCCGGGTGTCTTTACATCAAGAACAATAATTGCCCTGCTGTCAATATCTTTTATGCTCAGGGTCCCGTTAGTCTCAATCAAAACCTTATGTCCTTCGCCTATCAGCCGCTCTACAAGATGAAAAGTCCCTTCCTGAAGAAGGGGCTCTCCTCCAGTAATAGCCACAAGGTTGGTGCCTATCAGTGTAACCTCATTTAAGATTTCATTTTCGGACAG
>CAKKPR010000205.1 GCA_919901705.1 Thermodesulfovibrionales bacterium
GAATTCGATTATTCAGGAACACAGGCCTGCAAGGCATTGCGTGAAGAGGGCTATAAGGTAGTTCTTGTCAATTCAAATCCTGCAACGATAATGACAGACCCTGAGATAGCCGATGCAACCTATATCGAGCCTTTAACCGCAGAGATTATTGAGCTGATAATAAAAAAGGAAAGGCCTGATGCATTGCTTCCGACAATGGGCGGCCAGACTGCATTGAATCTTGCTGTTGAGCTTGCAGAAAACGGTGTCCTTGAAAAATATAGTATTGAACTTATAGGCGCAAAACTCCCTGCCATAAAAAAGGCTGAGGACAGGGAGCTTTTCAAGGAGGCAATGAAAAAGATAGGCCTTGAGGTACCGAAGAGTTCCAATGTCGGAAGCATAAAAGACGGCCTTGCTGCTGTTGAACATATCGGATTTCCCGTAATACTAAGGCCCTCATTTACACTTGGGGGTACGGGAGGCGGTATTGCATATAATATGGAGGAGTACACAGAACTTCTGGACAAGGGTTTAAAGCTCAGCCCGGTGCATCAGGTCCTGGTGGAGGAATCAGCTATCGGATGGAAGGAATATGAGCTTGAGGTGATGCGCGATACAAAAGATAATGTCGTGATAATATGCTCTATCGAAAACTTTGACCCAATGGGAATACATACAGGGGATTCCATAACAGTTGCGCCTGCACAGACCCTCACGGACAAGGAGTATCAGAGGATGCGTGATGCAGCAATAGCAATAATCAGGGAGATAGGAGTTGATACAGGAGGTTCAAATATCCAGTTTGCACTAAATCCCGTTGACGGCAGGATGGTTGTCATAGAGATGAATCCGAGGGTCTCAAGGTCCTCGGCATTGGCAAGCAAGGCAACAGGATTTCCTATTGCAAAGATCGCTGCAAAGCTTGCAGTAGGCCTTACCCTTGACGAGATCCCTAATGACATAACAAAGGAGACCCCTGCCTCGTTTGAACCGGCAATAGATTATGTAGTAACCAAGATACCCAGGTTCGCATTCGAAAAATTCTCTCAGGCCGATACGACTCTTACAACACAGATGAAGTCAGTGGGAGAGGTTATGTCTATAGGAAGGACCTTCAAGGAGTCTTTGCAGAAAGCCATGCGGAGCCTTGAGATAGGGAGTCATGGTTTTGAAGAGCTGAATATAAGCCCGGCAGAGCTTAAGGCAAAACTCCAGATACCAAATGCCGAGAGGCTCTGGTATGTTGCACAGGCGCTAAGAAATGGAATGTCTGTTGAAGATATTTATAAAATCACATGGATAGACCCCTGGTTTTTAAATAATATAAAACAAATTATTGATTTTGAGAAGAAGATTCAAGATTCAAGATTCAAGATTCAAGAAAAAAATAACTTCCGAACTTCCGAGCTTCCGAGCTTCCGAGCTCTCTTGCAAAGTGCCAAGGAATACGGTTTTTCTGACAGGAGGATTGCTGAACTTACGGGCCAGACAGAAACTGAAATAAGAAGATTAAGAAATGAACTTGGATTAAGGCCTGTTTATAAAATGGTTGATACATGTGCGGCAGAATTTGCTGCATATACGCCTTATATGTATTCGACGTATGAGGAACCGTTTTACAAAGGGATTGGGGATTGGGGATTAGGGATTAGTAAAACTAACCCCCAACCCCTGACCCCTAACCCCTATACAGAGTCTGAGGCAAACCCAACCAACCGCAAAAAGGTAATTATTCTTGGTTCAGGTCCGAACAGGATAGGGCAGGGGATAGAGTTTGATTATTGCTGTGTACATGCTGTTTTTGCCCTGAAAGAGCTTGGTTACGAGACAATAATGGTCAACTGTAATCCTGAGACAGTCAGCACTGATTATGATACAGCTGACAGGCTTTATTTCGAGCCTCTGACAATAGAAGATGTATTGAACATTATTGAGGTTGAAAAACCAGAGGGTGTTGTAGTTCAATTCGGCGGGCAGACCCCTTTAAAGCTTGCGGTTCCGCTGGAAAAAGAAGGTGTAAAAATTCTTGGCACATCCCCTGATTCAATAGACAGGGCAGAAGACAGGAAAAGATTTAAAGAACTTCTTCATAAGTTAAATTTAAAACAGGCAGACAGCGACACTGCCATGTCTCCTGAAGAAGCCGCAGCTGTTGCGAAGAAAATTGGTTATCCTGTCATGGTAAGGCCCTCTTATGTTCTTGGCGGAAGGGCAATGGAGCTTGTATATGATGAAAGCTCTCTTTTGGATTACATGAAAAGGGCTGTTAAGGCATCTCCGGAGCATCCTGTACTCATAGATAAATATCTTGATGGGGCAGTAGAGGTTGATGTTGATGCTATCTCAGATGGGGTTGATGTAATGGTCGGCGGCGTTATGGAGCATATTGAAGAGGCTGGAATACATTCAGGTGATTCTGCATGTTCTTTGCCTCCGTATTCTTTGAAGAAATCTATTGTAGACGAGATCAAAGAACAGACAAAGGCCCTTGCCCGGGACCTGAATGTTATCGGCTTAATGAATATCCAGTTTGCAGTCAAAGGCGATGATATATATATAATCGAGGTTAATCCGAGAGCATCAAGGACAATCCCGTATGTAAGCAAGGCAACAGGAGTGCCGCTTGCAAAACTTGCCGCAAAGGTAATGCTTGGTAAGACATTGAAAGAGCTTGGGTTTACTAAAGAAAGAGAAATAAAGCATGTGGCTGTTAAGGAGGCGGTATTCCCATTTGATCGTTTCAGCGGGGTTGATATAATACTTGGTCCTGAGATGAAATCCACCGGTGAGGTTATGGGTATTGATGAGGATTTCGGGATGGCCTATGCAAAGGCTCAGCTTTCCTCCAGTAACAGGATTCCGACATCCGGGAAAATTGTTATAAGCGTCAGGGATGAGGATAAGGCAGGAATATGCGATGTGGTAAGACAACTCCATAATATGGGTTTTGATGTTATTGCAACACGCGGGACTGCAGAGCACTTAAAAAACAAAGGCATTGAGGTTGAAGTGATTAATAAAGTTAATGAGGGGAGGCCGCATATCGTTGATTTAATCAAAAACAGAGAAGTGAATTTTGTCATTAACACTGTGAGCGATGCACAGGCGCAGAGGGATTCTTTCTCTATAAGAAGCAGCGCGCTTCAATATAAAGTGCCTTACACAACAACAGTGTCAGGAGCAAAGGCAGTTGTTAATGCAATAGAAATGCTGCTTAAAAAGGATATGGGCATAAAATCTATCCAGGAATACCATAAGAAGGGATAGTGTGGTTATTCTTAAAAAATAAAGATTAGGCTAAGAGTAAATGATGAAAAAGAACATTTACAAGAAAATAGCACTTATAGGAACATCTGCAGCAGGTAAGACTTCATGTGTATTAGAATTAGGTATAGATTCTCAAAAAGCTGACATGGACAGGTGTTTAGGTGCGAGCATCCCACAATCAATGGAAACGATGCTCAAGTGGATTCTTCAGAGCGAATCTAATATTGTAAATGTGAGTGTCCACATTGATGCGTTAGAAAAGATGGCATCTGTTAAACAAGGACAAATACAATGCGAACTATCTGAAATATTCTTTATTCATCTCGCTGCACCGGTTAATGTTATTGAAGAGCGATTATTGTCCCAAAGCACGCGATCTGAAACAAACATAAAACATACGTTAGCAGGGTTTGCAAGAACAGATGATGTTTGTAAAAGACTTGCAGACTG
>CAKKPR010000206.1 GCA_919901705.1 Thermodesulfovibrionales bacterium
ATATGCGCACCGAGTATTTTATCGGATTTTTTTTCAGCTATTATCTTTATAAAGCCGGATATCTCACCCATTGCATGGGCCTTGCCTAGCGCCCTGAACTGGAATTCACCCGTGATGTAATCAAGCCCTTTTTCCTTTGCCTGATGCTCTCTGAGGCCTACCGAGCCGATCTCAGGTGATGTGAAGATTGCAGCAGGCACTACAGAAGAATCAAATTTTTTATCTGCGCCCATAATGTTTTCCGCTGTTATAAGCCCCTGCTTTGAGGCCACATGGGCCAGGAGGATGCCTCCTGTTACATCACCGATGGCGTAGATATGCGGCACATTCGTCTGCAGTTTTTCATTGACAGGAATTTCTTTTCTTGGCCCTGTGGAAACCCCTGCATTTTCAAGCCCGATACCGTTTGTATTGAACGCCCTTCCGATAGATACCAGCACCTTTTCAGCAATCAACTCCTTACCGTTGGAAAGGAAGGTATGCACGCCGTCATCCCTGACCTCTACCTTTTCGACCTTTATCTCGGTTATCAATTTTATCTTTTTCTTCTTGAGTTCTTTTTCCAGAAGTTTTGACACTGCCTCGTCTTCTGTGGATACAGCCCTTGGCAGCAGTTCTACGATTGTGATTTCTGAACCGAGATCGCTGTAAATACATGCAAACTCGCATCCGATAACACCTGCCCCTACAATTAAAAGGCTCTTGGGAATCTCCCTGAGTTCAAGCGCCTCAGTAGATGAAATTATATTTTTGCCGTCAAACGGGAAAGTCGGTATCTGTGCAGGCCTTGAACCGGTGGCTATGATAAATACATCTGCTGTTATGGTCTCTTCCGTGGAGTCTTTTAAGCTGACCTTTATTTCCTTTGAAGAGATGAAGGCGCCTTTGCCTTCCCTGAGGGTTACGCCCCAGCTCTTGAATAAACCCCTTATCCCTTTAACCTGTGTAGATACAACCTTGTTTTTCCTCTCGATGATTTTCTGCATATTCGGGGATATAGTGCCTGCTGTGTCAATGCCGAAGGATTCGAGTTCTTTTGTCTTTGCATACGTTTCAGATGATGCCAGCAGTGTTTTTGTGGGTATGCAACCCCAGTTCAGGCATGTCCCGCCAACCTCGGAACTCTCAATAACAGTGACTTCTGCCCCCAGTTGAGCAAGCTTGAGCGCTGCAACATATCCTCCGGGTCCTGCGCCAAGTATTGCAACTCTCATTTTGCTTCCTCTTCAATATATTTTTCGTAGTCTGAGGAATCCATGAGGTTATCGAGCTCAGACACATCTTCTATCTCAAGGACAGCTATCCAGCCTTTACCGTAAGGCTCTTCATTTATTATCTCGGGTGATTCCGAAAGGTCGTCATTAACCTCTATGACCGTGCCGCTCACGGGGCTGATAACAGATGAGGTTGCCTTTGTGGACTCGATTTCTGATAGTTCGCTGTTTGCCTCGACTGTAGTGTCAGGCTCAGGAAGGTCGATATATACAATATCTCCCAGCGCATCCTGCGCATAGTCTGTTATGCCGACAGTTGCTTTTTTGCCTGATACCTTGACCCATGTGTGCTCTTTGTGATATTTGACATCTTCCGGATTCATTTTCCCCTCCTGTTTTTTCAAAGTTTAATCTTTTTTAAAGTTAATGGTGGTTGAATTTATTATCACATGGTTTTACTGTTTGTCAAGAAAGTATTTTACATTAATCCGTAATTTTTTCCCCAAACAAAAAACACTGATATAGATTATCTGTATTGGCTGTAATTTTCAACTTATTTTTTGGTATATTTTAAGGTTTTAAAAGTGTCAAAATCCCGCACTGAAAACTGCTATCCCTCAGATTCAGATTACACCTGCAAATTCAGGCGCAGAGATTCAAAAAAATGTTGCATTAACCATTTTTATGTGAGACAATGTTAGTGAATTTTACAACGAGGAGGAAAGTATGGAACTGGAAACTCTTTTTGACATTTTCAAGGTAGCGATAGATAAAGAGCACGAGGCGTACGAATTCTATTCAAAAGCAGCGGCAACCACTTCTAATATAGATGCAAAAAAACTATTTGAGGAATTCGCCCAGGTAGAATTGCACCATGAGAAAAGGCTTAAAGAAAAATATGCAGAACTGAGAAAGGCCGCTTCTTAATTTAAAATCCTGTATTAAGCTGAACCTGATATGAAATTCTCAGTGGCGCCGCTCCGCATTTCTTTAAATGCGCTGCTGATATGAAATGAATTTTGAAGATTTGAACCTCTCTACACTATGCCTTCTTTTCAGGAAGCATTACGCAGTTCAGCTTTTATAATTTTTTCTCATAGACCCTGTACTGTTTGTAAAGCCGTCCGCCGATCATTTCTACCAGGCGCTGAATAGGGATGTTGTCTTCAAGTATCCAT
>CAKKPR010000207.1 GCA_919901705.1 Thermodesulfovibrionales bacterium
TTACCCTTTTTACCCTTATATTTTGTTTTATCCCTGCACAGGTTTATGCGCAGCTTGACTGCAAGAAATGCCATAAACAGATGGCAACCAAAAAATTCGTTCATGCAGCGCTTCAGATGGGCTGCGAGTCATGCCATACAGAGCCGCATCAGAAAAACTCAAAGTTTCCGAAAGGGCTGTCAGCGGCCGCACCGGATTTATGCTATGGCTGCCATGATAAGGCTAAATTTGCAAAGAAGAATGTTCATCCGCCTGTTGCAGGAGGCATGTGTTCGGGGTGTCACGACCCGCATACGTCAGACACACCAAAGCTTCTTTTAGCGAGCGGATCTGAACTGTGTTTCATGTGCCATGACAAGAAGAGTTTTTCAGGGAAAAAAGTGCTCCACGCGCCTGTTGCAGGCGGCATGTGCCCGTCATGCCATGCTCCGCACAGCTCTGACAGCGAGAAACTGCTTTTGTCTGCGCAGCCCGGTTTGTGTTTTACCTGTCATAATAAATCAAAATTTGAAAACAAAATAGTCCATGCGCCTGTGAGCGGCGGCATGTGCACTTCCTGCCATTTTCCGCATCAGGGAGACAGCGAAAAACTTTTGATGGCTCCACAGCCTGATATGTGTTATAACTGCCATGATAAGGCAGAATTTACAAGGAAGAATGTCCATGCGGCAGTGATGATGGGCTGCACCACCTGCCATGGCCCTCATGCAAACAAACAGAAATTTCTCTTTGAAAAGACTATAAACGGCTTATGTCTTACGTGTCATGCCGATGTGGCTAAGAGCGTGCATGTTTCTGCAGGTTTTTCCGGTGGAACCCATCCTCTTCGGGGAAAACGGGTAAAAAAAGGCGGGAAAATAGAGGTCGGAAAAGACCCTGCAAGGCCTGACAGGGAATTCTCATGTTCAAGCTGCCATAATCCTCACAGCTCGGATTCTATAAAGCTGTTCAGGTATAAAGCGAATGCAGCCTTTGACCTCTGCATTAATTGCCATAAGATGTGA
>CAKKPR010000208.1 GCA_919901705.1 Thermodesulfovibrionales bacterium
AATATTAATTACAATTTTATGTAAAGCCTTTTAAATAGTCAATCTTTAAAATGTATGTCCCTGACAAGCAGTATTATTGTTCTGACAGTCTTTCTTCCGAGATTCTTAATTGCCAGAGATAAAATATTCATATATTGGAGATTCATCCTGGCAAAACTGTCTTGATTCTGAAGGAAGTATCTGCATGTTCATCCTTCTTTTTTATCAAAAGCCATTCCTTATCCTTGCCCTTCATCCTGAGCAACACAAAAAACCCCTTTAATTTCTCACCTTCCAATAGAATCTCAATCCTACCGCTGCCAATGCTGCCACTGAAAAGGTTATATGTTCCCCTGTCCCATATAACAACAGTCCCGGCGCCATAGTTCCCTTCAGGGATTATCCCTTCAAAGGAGCCGTAATCAAGAGGGTGGTCTTCAACCATTATCGCAAGCCTTTTGTCCGAAGGGTTCATCGAAGGGCCTCTTGGCACTGCCCATGACTTCAGTGCGCCTTCCATCTCTATTCTGAAATCAAAATGGAGGCTTCTTGCATGATGCTCATGGACAACGAATACGGCCATAGAATCAGAATACATTTTTGTGATTATGAATGCAACCTAAGGTATAATTCCCAAAACAAGAAAAACATCCTCAAAAATAGAGGTGACATTTAGGAACGTATTGTGATATAATTAAGAAACTATGCAACAACTGGAGGGAGGGATAAAATGTCCTATAACAGATGTATATGTCAGGGTTGCGGAAGCAATTTCGCAACTGTTATAAGCAGCGACACCGAGCTTCAAAAAGAAAAATGCCCAAGCTGCGGAGAAAGAAGGCTGAAGATTTCAGGTAAACTGAGTCATTCTGAGCTTGCAACCCAGTTTTCCGGCGGCGGTGGCTGAAACCCGCGGGGCTGCTAAGGCCAGTTAGGTCTATTAAGGGGCTTGAAGGATATTTATATATCTAAATACTTTTCAAGCTCCCATTCTGTTACCGGCATCTTAAACTCACTACACTCAGGGTTTATTACCCTGTCTTTCTCTGCTTTTCCCTGTACCTTTTTTACTTCCGTCAACTTATTGCACCCTCCCCTCTCTGTCCTGTCCTTATTCTTACTGCATCATCGACATTGCTTATAAATATCTTCCCGTCACCTATCTTGCCGGTTTTAGCTGTTTTCTCTATGATGTCACATACCTGCTCTACAATACTGTCTGGCACTATTATTTCGATTTTAATCTTAGGGATAAAATCAACAACATACTCTGCCCCCCTGTAGAGTTCCGTGTGACCCTTCTGCCTTCCAAAGCCCTTAACCTCTGTTATAGTCATCCCTTGAACACCGATTCTGCTGAATGCCTCCTTAACATCGTCCAGCTTGAACGGTTTTATAATAGCCTCAATTTTTTTCATATACCCCCCTTCTCGTAGAGTCGAGTCTCCGACAATATATCCTTAAAACTCTTTAGCTTTGAATATTTATAAAGAGTTGACATTGCCCTGCTTTCTGTGGGTATGCCCGATTCTTCGATGGCAGCAACAGGGTTCAACCCGCCGACAATCACAACGCCTACCTTGTCTATACCGACAGGGACTTCCAAAAGCGGTTTATTCGGATCGCCGATTAGCAGAATGCCTCCGATGCCTTTTTCAGCTATCCTTTCAGCAAGTTTTTTAGCCTCAGTAATACAAACAACGGGAATCTCCCTGAAACTTGCAAGTATTTTTCCATGATGGTTCCTGACCGCACCTAATACATCTGTCATTTTGCTCCTTATGAAAATCTCCAGGGGATCCAGAGATGAGCCTTCATAGCTAATCAGGGATATAAATCTCGTTGGGTTTCCATTTTCAGTTTCAACCACACCTCCGAATCTTGATGTGACAGGTATGCCTGCTTTCAGAAAAATTCCATTGATAGTTACACTGCAGACAGTGCCGACACCTATTTTGCCCTCAGGAATTAATACATCGCCAATCTTTTCTCCCCCACGGGCAAAAATTATCCTGTCACTCATAACATAGGGGGAAGAGAAAACAGGAGTCAAAATCTTTATTGCGGCCTTTAGTTTTTCTTCCGGGAAATATGAAATGTTTAATATTACATCTCCATCCAATGTCTTTAAATCAAGGGTTGTCTGATATGACAGGGTCTCTATCTTGCTTATTACAAAGCCAATCTTCTCTGATACAAGCGCATGTTTTAACTCCTGCCTTCCCTTTCCTGTAATCTTTCTCCCTTCTTTTCCGAATACCTCTGTATAGCCCCGCTCATCCAGAATCCTGAGATGATAGCGGACAGTCCTTTCAGTAATATCAATGCCGTGAAGCTTCAACTGACGTGATATTTCTCTCGAACCTATAACATCTGTATACTTCTCGAGTATCTTGAGAATAGAAAGCATTGTTTTATTCATTGCATGCACCTTTCAGTGTCTGTGCCGGCAAAAAATGCCATAATTTATTTAACTGACACTAATCACCGGCACCGTCCACTTTTTATACTACCAATATCTCTCTGCTTTTTTCATATCAGGTTCAATCTCATACCAAATTCCATCTTTAAGGTCAGTACGCTTATTTGGCATTGATTATCTTCAGTGCTTCCTTCCTGTAAGAATCCATCAGATATGGTATTCCTGTTACCTTTGCGCATTCCTCGGTCAGAGACATCAAATCATTTCTTGTAATCGCCTCAACATTAAAACAGCGCGCTCCAGCCATCAACTGCTGCAATCCGACCCTGATTTTCTGCGAATAGCTGTATATGCCTATTGCTCCTAACGGAATGTTGTGAATCTCTTTGCTGCCCACAAGATTCTTCACTTCTTCATAACAAACAAAGATTTCTTCAACCTTGGAGCCGTACTCACTAACATTTTTAGGCAGATCATTTTCCTTAATCCACTTTGCGATATTCTTACCGACCATACCGGGAATCATTAAGGCACGTCCCATGCAAACAGCCTTTGTATAAGGAGCCCCCAGGGCTAAGGCCTTGAATATGCCGTCTTCACTGCTGAAACCTCCGGCAAAGGCAATATC
Source organism: Thermodesulfovibrionales bacterium (assembly GCA_919901705.1). Classification (GTDB taxonomy): domain Bacteria; phylum Nitrospirota; class Thermodesulfovibrionia; order Thermodesulfovibrionales; family UBA1546; genus SCSY01. The sequence continues at coordinate 3,030 of CAKKPR010000208.1, forward strand.
AGGAACACGCTCGCCCTTCTTTGCCAATATTTCGCTGAATTCATAAGCTGCTGCATGCAGGTAAAGTGAAGGCATACCCCATTCTTCCATCATGCGCCACGGGCTCATGCCAGTGCCGCCTGGAGCGCCGTCTATTGTCAGCAAATCAATCTTTGCTTTAGAACTCCATTTAATAGCCATTGCCAACTCACGCAGGCCATAAGCGCCTGTCTTTAAAGTGACTCTCTTAAAGCCGAGTTTTCTCAGCCTGTTGACTTCAGCATAAAAGCCTTTCTCATCGATAAAGCCCATCCGGCTGTGACGCTCAAATTCCTTGAATGCCTTATCTCTAAAAGCTGCCTGAACAACAGGATCAGAAGGATCAGGGGTAACAATATAGCCTCTCTTTTGTAATTCAAGGGCGCGTTCCATGGAATGCACCTTGATTTCGCCGCCAATACATTTGGCGCCCTGCCCCCATTTCAACTCTATTGTTTCAAGTCCGTGTTTGTCGATAATGTATTCTGCAACTCCCAAACGTGTGTCTTCAACATTCATCTGCACAAGGATTTCTCCATATGCCTGATGATAGCGGCGATAAATTTCAATCCTGCGATCCATATCAGGAGATTTTACTATTTTGTTTTTGTTATTTAATTCAAGGGCAGGGTCAATACCACATACATTTTCACCACAGACAATTGTAACGCCGGAAATTGCTGCTCCTACTGCAAAATGCTCCCAGTTCTTACGGGCAATTTCAGTTGAACCAAGAGCGCCGGTAAAGATTGGTACTTTCATATTTACCTTTTTGGTCCAACCATATTCGGTTTCTGTATTAACATTTGGGAATTTGGCTGTATCCGGGTCTCCCTTCTGACCTTCCGGAAGACCTTTAGCCCCAAGTGCATAACCATGAATATTCAGATGGGAATAATCTATCGGGTAATTCTTGTCTCCACCGGCAGTTATTTCACCAAACGGTCCCGGATAAAGCAGCTCCCTGCTTCTGAAAGTAGCCTTGAAAACCTCACAATTTCCTCTGCACCCATCAATACACCGAGTGCAAATTCCGCTCATCGGACAGACACTCTTAGAACGGTTATGCGTTCTGGTTGCTTCATTAGAATTTGGCTGCGACAGATTCATTTACTTTTCCTCCTTTAGTAAGTTTATTTTTGTGTGTTTATAAATGCCTATACTGATTTCTCACTTCTTACTTCTATGCCTCCCACCTCCTCCTCTTAAGTAAAAGTAAATAGATACTTAAAAAATTAAGTATTTCTTACAGCAGCAGGCAAAAAAAATCCGCAGTGATCTTTTTTAACCTACATAGAAATCAAAAAAATTATATACATATCACTAATAATTCAACCTCCTTATCTGAAGTATTTTTCCAGATTGACGGTAAAGAATGTTTTAAATATATCGAGTCCCCTGAGTTTAGAGTTTTCTCTGAGTCCTCTATCTTCACCGAGATATTTCCTTTCAGGACATGGATTAATTCATCTCTCTTGTTATTCAGAAAGTGCTTGTATAATTCAGCACCCGGATGTATTACCGTAAAATAAGCAGATGCCTTATCATTAGAAACTATATTAAATAAGGAATATCCCTGTTCTTTTTTGAAAAGAGATTGCAACGCATTGTCTTTCTTAAAGAGCCACTCTACCTCATCGCGTTTCTTTTCTTTATTAAGGATATCAGTCGGGTTTATTCCAAGCGCTTCGGTAATCTGGAGAAAAGAATTAAGAGAAGGACTTATCTGGTTGTTTTCAATCTGCGAGATAAAGCTCGATGTAAGTCCGATCTTATCTGCAAGGTCTTTTTGAGACATGCCGAGTCTTGTCCTTGCATTTTTTATCTGTCCGCCGATATCAAAAGAGGGCCCTTTCCTTGCTGGTATAATAAAAATAGTATCGTCTTCAATTTCGTATAAATGCGGCTTAAATGCCTCTCTGTTTGTTCTGCCGTCGAGTTTTAGAGCCTTTAAGAAAAGCTTGTCTTTCTTCTTATAGAGTTCAATGACAACCTGAGTAATATGCCTGAGGTTTGCCTTGAATGGCTGGCTGTGTGCATCTTTTTCGAGCATCCAGTAGGCAACTGTGCCGAGATCATAGAGACGGGGGCACATATACGTAAAGAATTTATAAGTGCTGTTTTCATCTCCCCATAGATCCTGCATCCCTGTTAAACTGTCAAAGATATATCTTGCTCCCTCTGAAAGTTTATCCTGAATTGAGTTTACTGTTTCGCTGAAGAATGAGATGTCTCCGGGCCTGTTTACTTTGATGACATGGGGAGCAGATTGCTTGTTGTTTTCATAAAACTTCAGAAATGCCCTATCGCTTTTGCCTTTGCCAGAGGTAAAGCAGTCAAGGATAGTGATTTTTTCAGAATGTTCCCTGATCGCAGTATGCAGGAGAATGCTCTGAGGGGACCTATTGAAACTGACATAGATAATATCTTTATTTTCTGAAAGCGACTGGTCAATAAACTTCTGAATGAAAATATCCTCTGATGTGCCTGCCTCGGTTTCCCATACTACATTGTCGCCTATATGAGCTAAGTCAATAAGGCTGTCGAGACTTTTTATACCTGTGGATATCTTGCTCATGGTAAACGGTTGCCTATTGTCATAGACTTTATACAATGGGCAGAACTTTTGTCAATAATTATTGACAAAAAAAGCCATAAAATCTTAATATAAAGAACGGCAAACGGTTACCGTCGAGATGAAGCATCTGCTGCCAAAATACCCTTTAGAATTTGGTAGAGACGTTTTTTTTGCCTGTAACGAGATAAGGTAATATAATATAATTTAATAAAGGCGGACATAATGTGCAGACTATCTGCAATAACATCGGCTAACTACTTCTCTCCAATAGAGAACATCATCGCCCTTGAGACCATGAAAGAGGGACACGACGGTTCAGGTCTTGGTCTTACGCTCAAAGACCTCGGCGGTGAATTCGAAGAGTTAAAAGCATATCCGATACTGTCAGGCATCTGCTCTAAAAAGGGAATAGAGGTTGTTAATAATTATATGAAGAAAAAAGGGTTCAGGCTTGAGCATATATGGAATCCAAAGATTAAAGCGGTTAAAGGAATATTGCCACGCGATCACTATTTTGCAAGAGTCTATGACTATCCTGCTGCCTACAAAGACAAATCTGCACAGGAAAAAGAAGACCTTTTAATGAATACACGGCTTACATTAAGAAAGCTCGGCGAGTCTGATGAATCTATTTTCGTATTCTCATTCTACCCTGACGTGATAACACTTAAAGAGGTTGGCGATCCATTACAACTGGGCGAATTTTTCGGCCTCGACAAAAATGGACCAAAGGCAAAGATTATTTTTGCACAGGGAAGACAAAACACAAACTACCAGATATATCTTTACGCCTGCCATCCATTTTTCATCCAGGGGTATTGCTCGATGACAAACGGAGAAAACACTGCATTTGTTCCTATAAGGGAATTTCTTATGAGCAGGGGTTTCCCGGGTTATATCGGATACAATAGTGACAGCGAAACGTTTACACATATACTTCACTATACTGTAAGGCATCTGGGTTTTCCGTTAACTTACTATAAAGATGTTATCACGCCCCTGAAAACCTCGGAAGTAGAGCTGAGAAAGGACAGGGAAGCGCTAAAGCTTATCAAACAGTCCTTAAGACCCTTATGCATAGACGGCCCGAATATGGTAATAGGGTTCACCCCTGACGGCACATGTTTTATGCTTCAGGATTCCAAAAAACTAAGGCCCGGCGTCGTTGGCGGCGTGAAAGGCAAATATGCATTAATGTCCGAAGAATGCGGCCTTGACAGTGATATCCCAAAACGCGACAAAACAAAAGATATCTTCCCCATGAAATACGACATGGTAATTATCTCGCCTCAGGCAGAGGAGGTTAAGGTATGGAACCAGCTGCACGGTTAGACCATAATCATCATATCTCCTTAAGAGAGTTTCCATACATAGTAAGATGGAGAGACGACAGATGCAAACGCTGCGGTAAATGCACTGCAGTATGTCCTGTTAAGGCTATTGAGCCGTCGGTTAAGGTACAGAGAAGCATTCAGTCGGAAGGCCCTACCCCTACCCCAATCGCGGTAAGGAAGGCAATCCACGTAGTAGAACAGGTTCTTGATATGGAGCGGTATTGCACAGGCTGCGGTACTTGCACGCTGGTATGCCCCAATGAGGCCATAGAGCCCGAGTTCAATCCACAGCACAAGTTCTATCATTACAAAAACAAGGGAGGAGAACCATTAAAAAGAGGCGGGAGAAGAAATGATCCGTCAGTATCAACCCTTGATAAGCTGAAATTTACAAGAATATCCATGCTCACCGACCCGGCGCTGGATGCAGGAAGACACGAATTCCGCGTAAGAACGCTCCTCGGCAGGATTCTTCCTCCGGAAGAACTTCCACTAAAAATGGTTAACGGTAAATTGGTTGTAGATAAAGAAAGCGGCAAGTTTATTCCGCCGGTGCGCGAGATATATCCCATAATGATAGGAAGCATGTCTATCGGCGCTCTTTCGCCTCCGATGTGGGAAGGTCTAGCCATGGGTGTGGCATATCTTAATGAGGTCGAAGGCATGCCTGTTGTGATGTGTTCCGGCGAAGGAGGAATGCCTCCGAGACTTTTGAAATCAAAATATCTTAAATATTTTATCATCCAGATAGCCTCAGGTTATTTCGGATGGGATGAAATTATACATGCCCTGCCGCACATGAAAGAAGACCCGGCTGCCATAGAGATTAAGTACGGCCAGGGCGCTAAACCAGGCGATGGCGGGCTCTTGATGGCGCAGAAGGTCCTTAAGCTTATAGCGAGCATACGCGGTGTTCCGCAATTTGTTGACCTTGCGTCTCCTCCCACACACCAGACAAAATATTCGATTGAAGAGGCAGTTGCAAAGATGATCCAATCCATGTCAATGGCATGGGGATTCAGGGTTCCTGTGTATCCAAAAATATCCGGTACAAAAACAGCGCGTGCGGTTTTGAATAACCTTGCAAGAAACCCTTATGCAGCCGCGCTCTCAATAGACGGAGAAGACGGCGGTACAGGCGCTGCATACAATGTATCCATGGACAAGATGGGGCATCCAATAGCTTCTAACATAAGGGACTGCTATCTTGACCTTGTAAAACAGGGAAAACAGAACGAACTTCCGCTCATAGCGGCAGGCGGTGTAGCAAAAAAAGGGAACCTTGCTGCAAACGCGGCAGCATTGATAATGCTCGGGGCGTCAGCAGTATCTATCGGAAAATATATCATGCAGGCAGCAGCAGATTGTTTTGGTGATGAATATAACCGCTGCAACCTCTGCAACACCGGCAAATGCCCAAGAGGTATAACAACGCAGGACCCCAAGCTTTACAGAAGGCTTGATTCTGATAAAGTTGCAGAGCGCGTTGTAGAGACCTTTAAGGCTGCTGATGTGGAATTAAAGAAGATATTTGCGCCGATGGGCAGAAGCACAGAACTCCCGATAGGCATGTCTGATGGATTGAGTATCGAAGACAAGGCTATGGCAGAAAGATTAGAGATAAATTATGCGTGTTAAGAAGACTATGAAGAGACGAAAGACGAGAGATGAGAGACGAGAGACAGGCCAAAAAAAATCGTCCATCATCCATCGTCCATCGTCAAAAGTCGTAACTATATACGGCAATGTAAAAGGGCAACGAACTCCATCCCGAATCCTTGAAGAGCAGATTCAGCAGGCAGTTCAGAAAGGTGCAAGGGAACTTCACGTCATTGCTGACGGCCAGCACGGCATAGGCGGACGCATCTGGCCTGGAGGCGGGACTGTAAAGATAACAGTTGAAGGCCCTGTTGGCCAAAGACTTGGGAGTATGGGAATGCCGGGCACTGAGATTATTGTGAAAGGCAGTTCCTCTGATGACGCAGGCTGGCTTAACTGCGGCGCAAACATAACAGTTTTAGGTGATGTCACAAACGGAGCCTTCAATGCAGCGGCCCAGGGAATACTCTATGTTCAGGGGGGTGGAGGCGCGCGTTGTGACACAATGACAAAACACAATCCGAGATTCGAGCCTCCCCAGTCATGGTATTTAAGGGATGTAGGAGATTCTTTTGCGGAATTCAAGGCAGGCGGGATCGCTGTTGTATGCGGCGTAAACCCAAGGAATCCTGAAAATATACTCGGTTACCGTCCCTGTGTTGGAATGGTTGGCGGAATAATATATTTCCGCGGCCCGATTCAGGGGTACAGCGAAAAAGATGTAAAGCTCGTTGACCTCACACCTCAGGACTGGGAATGGCTAAAAACAAATATTAAACCATTTCTTGAAACAGTAGACAGAACTTCATATTATATGGAACTTACGCGCTCTGCTGATAGCTGGAAAAAACTCTTTGCATACACTCCCCATGAGAAAAGGGCAAGAAAATGGTTCAGTATACCTGCTTCTGATTTCAGAAAAAATAACTGGGAAAAAGAAGTCGGGCCGGGCGGCATATTTGCAGAATATCTAAGCCATGACCTTACGATACTTCCTTATATAACAACAGGAGAAAACAGAAGAAATAAACCGGTCTGGGCCAACGAAAAATACAGTCCGCCATGCGCATATAACTGCCCTACTCACATTCCATCCCATAAGAGGGCAGCTCTTATAAGGCAGGGCAAACTTCACGAGGCATTAGAACTGGTCTTGCAGTACAGTCCATTGCCTGCAACAGTGTGCGGCCAGATATGCCCTAACCTCTGCATGCAGAGTTGCACAAGAGGACAGGTTGACAAACCATTGCAGATAGACAAGCTTGGAAGCCTTGCACTCGATATTCCCGCTCCAAAGAGGGAAAAACCAACAGGCCGCAAAATCGCTGTCATAGGCGGAGGGCCTGCCGGATTGAGCGCTGCCTGGCAGCTTGGATTAAAAGGGCATGAGGTAGGCCTTTATGAGGCGGCAGACAAACTGGGCGGCAAAATCGAGTTATGCATCCCAAGAGAGCGACTGCCTCATCAGATACTCGAAAAAGAGCTTTCAAGATTTGCCGAGATAGGGATTAATGTCCGGTTAAAAGCCAGGATAGGCCAGAAAGAATTTGAAGATATATATAAAGGCCATGAGATAGTTGTCGTGGCCTGCGGCGCTCACAAACCAAGGGTGGTAAAATTCCCCGGCTCCGAAGACGCTGTATCAGCAATCGAATTCCTTAAAGGCATTAATTTTGGAAACCTTCCTGAATTAAAAGGCAAAGACATAGTTGTTATAGGCGCAGGGAATGTTGGTATGGACGTTGCCTCACAGGCCTTTAACTGCGGGGCCAAAACTGTCACGGCAGTTGATATTCAGAAACCGGCAGCCTTTGGAAAAGAGATGGAGTTGGCAAAGGCTAAAGGCACGGAGCTGCTATGGCCCAGGTTTACTGAAAAATATGATAAGAAAGAAAAGAAGATATACTTCACAGACAAGACATCATTGGATGCAGACCTTGTGATAATTTCCATCGGCGAGGTGCCTATACTCGATTTCCTGCCACCAAGCGTGCATACAGAAAAGGGCTGGATAGTTGTTAATGATATCGGCCAGACCTCTGACGTTAAAGTCTTTGCAATAGGAGACGCCACAAAACCAGGGCTTGTTACACACGCAATTGGCCAGGGAAGGATTGCTGCTGACATAATCAATTACCAGTTGATGCATGCACCCCGCTGGCCGGAGATAAAACAGGTCATTTCCTACGAAAAAATCAGGACTGAATATTACGACGTCTGCACCGGAGATTTTACTCCTGAAAAAGAGGCCGACAAATGCCTGTCATGCGCAACCTGCCGCGACTGCCACATGTGCGAGGCAACATGCTACTGGGGAGCAATCAGCAGGGTTGAACACAAAGACGGCTCATACGAGTATGTTGTTGATGAAGAAAAATGCATCGGCTGCAGTTTCTGCGCAGGTATATGCCCGTGCGGCGTGTGGGAAATGGTAGAAAATATTTAGAATCTAGGCTTCATATTTAGCTTTAATCGGTCTTCGCTTTTAATAAATCACACCCTTCGGCGCAAATGCCTTGTAATCCAGGGTTTTTCCTTCATTCAAGAAATAGAGATTCAAATTGCCGTCAGAAAATTCATATCTCCAGACTTCCATCCGGGTTTCCATAGGTATCTCATCCCAGAATTCCTCTTCAGGCCCCCATATGAATTTATTGTTCTTTACAATAAATTTTTTCTCAACAGGTTCGCCAAACAATTTCACAATTGCCTGCTTGGATTGACCTTTCTCAATCTGGCTTTCGATTTCAGAGTAATCCTTCGCATAGCAGAATAAGGGAGAGGAAATAAAAAAACTGATTAAAATTATTGTGCCCAATGTTTTAGTCATAGAAATCTTTTATATCTATTTCAAATCTCGAATTTGAAATCATTTTTTAATGCTCTTAAGCGTATCTAAAAATTCAGCTCTCTCTTTCTTGTTTTTAGCAAACACCTTTTCCTTTTCATTCAGGTATCTCTGACCTTTTACTTCAGTGTTCTGAAGTGAATCAGCCCATGCCCGGAGCTGACGCGAGATGCCTTCAGCCTCTAATTTCAAATCTGAAATTTCAAATTTGAGATCCTGAAAGGCGGGAAGCCTTTCAAGAAAACAAAGCATGGAGCGGACTTCTCCGGCAGAGCCTCTTGAGATATAAAGAAAGGTTAAAAGCTCTTGAGTCGTGCCCCTTTCAAATCCTTCGGCGATATTGTTAGACACGGACAAGGACGCCCTTTCGATCTGGTCGCGGAGGCTGTATTTTCTTCTAAAAGGGGCTTTATCAGTTAAGGCGTATATCTTTTCGGCAAGAGCGATCGCCGATTTCCAGACAGGCAGGTCTTCAAATCTCTCGTATGTCATATAGCTTCCCCTTTTAATTTCAAATTTTAAATCTCAAATCTCTTTTGCTGCCTTCCCCTGTTTCAAATCTCAAATTTCAAATTTTAAATACCCTAACCGATATCCAAGCCAAGAGTTCAGCAAAGATGTTAAATGCATAAATGCAAGTCTGAACCAAGGTCCTCCGTAAGTCTCGGGTAATTATAAGGATAAATCTAACACAATCGGTTTTATTTGTTTAATAAAACTATGGCTGTTTTTCAAACGATTGGCTTCGTTATCAAGAATTTTTTCCAATTCTTCAATAGTGTTTTTCGGTACAGCGCTTTTACGATAATCAGTATTATCCCATTTATCACATTTATACCAGCCAACAAGATATAAACCGGACGGAAGGTTATTATCCTTCATGTAACGACCAGCCAACTGAGTTTTCATTGCGGTTAATAATTCTTTATGCCAACAGCCCTTGACCTCAATAACAACAGATAAAATCTCAGCCTCTTCAGAAGCACTTCCAAGTCGTATGGCATCGACACGTATATCAGTTTCTTGTCCTCGCCTAGGTTGAACCTCCCTGTTAACAATAATTCCTTTTGCTGGCCCAAGGTCATCTTTGAGCCATTTTGCAATTTCATCGGATAAGTCTTCTTCATCTTTTGGTCTAAAATTGCTGCGATTATTTCCGCCGCCTTCATAATTCCAGAACCGAAGGACTACAGGCAGTTCTCCTCTATAATCAGCTTGCATTCTTCTCAGTGAGCCTAAAACAACCGATAATAACTCATCATCGTCCTCCACATAACGCCTATTTTCGTCTTGCAGGAGAGCAATAATCTGCTGTGGCTCAGGAGGAAACCATGTCTTTCTTAGCGTGTTGGTTTGTGCTTCCCTCAGTCGCCAAATAATATAAAGACGCTGGCCCGGTAACTTATCAGCTAAGTATTCAATTGCCATGCAAGCTTCTCTCGTACCCTTGTTCACAAGATTTGAAAGTAAGCTTGTCCTCATTTCGCTAATTCCATGTCGTGTAGTAACTAATCCATTTAATTTAGGATCCTTTTCAAAAGGGAAACGATTGCTAATAAACAGGTAAAAGTCAGCTATATGCTTTTCACTTAATTTATTAGCAAAGCCAGCATTACGATAACCAACTCTGTCTGCAAGTTTGCCAATTATTTCATCTACAAGCTCTGTCTGTCTCTGTAATATCCCCCAGACTGTCTGCCAATGTTTCTCTCCATAAAATATTAATAGAGAAACAATAGACTCTAAAAAC